>CAZPRW010000022.1:0-10553 GCA_964589405.1 uncultured Opitutales bacterium
GCATTGTTACAGCGGTATAAGGACCTACAAGATATAATCGCCATATTAGGAATGGATGAGTTGTCGGAAGATGATAAACTCGCAGTTGCGAGAGCACGTAAGATTCAAAAGTTTTTATCGCAACCATTCCATGTGGCAGAAGTGTTTACAGGGTTTGCAGGAAAGTATGTCAAGACAGAGGATACTATCAAAGGGTTTGCAATGATCCTTGATGGCCAGGTCGATGACATTTCTGAAAATGATTTTTATATGAAAGGGACGATAGAAGAAGTCATTGCTAGTCGAGAAAAATAAATAGTTATTGTTTTTTATGATAATTGATACATGCATATGAATGTCGCAATAAAAAAGTCACAAAGATTTTATATAGTGACATCATTGCATGATTTTTGTTCCTTGACGAATTGTGATGGTGAAGTAAACTCGTCGTGCTGGTCGTGGAGATCACCCGATAGAGTTACTATTGGTAATAGTTGTTGTATCATAATATTGTTCATTCCATGGCCAGTAGTTAATGGTGAGTCTTTTATCCAATTTAGCTAAACACTATGAGCGCTTGTTTTGTAATCTTGAGTATAAGCATGTTGGTGTGGATCTTTGGCGGCGGGTGTTATTCAATATTGTAAAATTATTTTAATATGCGGTCAGATATTGTTCAAAAGTTCATATTGGTGATTGTACAATATTGTTTGGATATAAATGCACAATTATGTGGTTGTTTATTAGTACTATCTAGAAGGAAGAATTGTTTTTGCTGGAATACACGATATGACAATTTTGGATTGTAGCGATGGGTTGTGAGAATATAGTTAGAATAAGGTCATTACTATGTTAATGTTAAAGATTGTTACTCCTGCTGGTGTTGTCCTTGAAAAAGAGGTGATGTCAGTTGTTTTGCCAGCGAAAAATGGGGAGATTGAAATATTTGCTGGTCATATGCCATTGGTTTCAATTATTCAACCTGGAGAATTGGTAGCAAAATATAGTGATCATCAAGAATATTGTGCAATCGATTTTGGGTTTGTTCGTGTTTCTGGTGATGTTGTGTCAGTGTTGACCGATGAATCATTGAGTATAAATGATGCTGATTTAGAAGAGATAGAACAAGCAACAATTCGTGCTCAAAAAGCATTGGAAGATGCGCGTGCACGACGTGATGTTTTAGACCCTGCTGAGATTGAACGATTGGATGCAAAAGTGAAATATCAAATGGCCAAAAAATTAATAAAGTCGAAGCATTGATCGTTGGAATTTCCATGAGGACGATATTGGGCGTTGATTATGGTCATAAGCGGGTTGGATTGAGCATTTATCATCATGATGTTGACATGGTTCTTCCGTTGCCTGCGATAGTGTCAAATGATGACAATATTAAGATTTCTAAAATAGCGACAATAGTTGATCAGGAACGAGTAAAGACAATAGTTATTGGGTACCCATTAAATATGGATGGGACAGTCGGTCAGCAAGCACGGCATGTTGATAAATTTATACAAGATTTAACACAGGCCATGCCAAATGTTCATATTGTTCGTTCTGATGAACGGTTGACGAGTGAAGAGGCAACAAAAACATTAAATTCTGCTATTGGACATCAATCAGCAGTACGTACAATAAAACGACGAAAAACAGGAGCGATTGACTCCCAATCTGCTGTCATCATTTTGCAAGATTTTCTAAACACTGTATCTGCTGGTTAATATTTTTCAAATTTTAATGAATGTATTTGTTAAGCATGTTCAAATATCTTGTTGTTGATTGTGAGCATAATGGTTGATTATTAATTTTATATATGGTGACTGATGATAAACTATGTCACATGTACATGTTGCGACGGCGATCAGATTACCATCTTCTATCACATAAAGACCCACTTTGAAGGCCGATTGAACTTCAAAATAGTAACCAGTACCGATAAATTGTATATTCTCTGACAACAGCTAAGCCAGCATATCAAACCAATAGACAAATGTTCGACTGCTGACATGTTGCTGCAATAACGATGTCTTATTTAATTTTCTGTAATTGATTTTCTAAGAATATACTGTTCCAAAATTGATTATGAGAAGCGCATAATATATTACGTGCGGATATGACATCAGACTTGTTTAAATCTGATATCGCGCGCTCATTGACCTTAGTAACACAGAATAATAATACTTCATCATTATTTAATGCCATTATTCTTATTTTGTCATTTTTATTTAACGATGCTAGTGCACGAATATATAATGGATCGATTTCTTGTTCAGCTGCATTGGTTAATGAAACATTTTGAAAAGATTCACATGTTATACCATCTTCCTTACAAACAATTTCAAGATCACCATTCTGTACACGTTTGCGAAGAGACTCTATATGTTCTGCAAATTGCTGTTGTCTCTTATTGTACGTCAATAGTTCACGGATGGCAGGGGTTGCTTCCTGTAGGTTCAATGTGCGCGAAGGTTTCTTTCCTTCAAGAATAAGCACACATGCTCCAAATGTTGTTTGACATGGGTCAGACAAATACCGTTCATCATCTAGATTGCATGCCATCAATAAATCGCGTGAATTTACACCGTTTACTACAGGTAATTTTTTGCGAGAATATAATGCAACAGGTTCTTTTTGTGTATTATATTTTCTCAATAACTCATTGAATGAATCACTGTTCAATGACACATTATCATCATATAAATCATGCACAAAATTATCTGCAGCAACAGCGGACAATTGTATGCTTTCTGACTTTATATAACTGTCACGGACAGTATCCTTGATATCTTCTAACTTAGCGTTGTTAGAAAATTTTTCTTTGTTAGCATTAAAGTATTCTAACAATGCGTTGTCTGTTGGTTCTGGTACTTGTGATGTGAATTGTGAGCTGTCAAACTTTATCATCGACACAGCGAACATTTCTGGCTGTTGATATTTGGTTGGATTATCATTAAATTCCTGTTCAATTTCATCTTCAGATACTTGAATACTGTCCGACTTAATATTATTTTTTATGGATAGTACAGAAAAGTCATATTCTGTATATTGCTCTGAAATAAATTGTTCCAATTGATGATTGATATAATCATTTTTACCAATGATTGCATCTTCTACACATTGAATCCTCCAATGTTCACATAATACTTGTTTCAGGCGATCTTCTCCTGCTCCAGTACGATTGAACATTTCAAGTATCGCACCATAAATGTCAGCAGAAAAATTCCCATCCTCATCGAGAAATACTGGTAATGAGCGAGTATATGAAGACAATGTTTCATTTGATGGCAATGGTACATTGAAAGAATCTGCCAGTCCAAGTAACATCATACGACGTAGCATACCAATATTCAGTGTATGTTTGGTCATAGCGATATCATCTTTATTCAAAATTGCCGAGTACATGACGTTTTCCGCGACCATATCCATCATCTTGCGATCATTAAGATCATAGCCATAAAAATATCTATGTTTCACACGCTTGTTTCCGATGCCAGGAGCTGCTCCAATAGTGAAAACAAATGCGACGACAATGATGGCAAGCAATATACTAAACAACCATTTGTGATGTTTTTGCAGAATATTTTGTAAAAATGAAATCATAATTGATTGATTATCGTCATGACATGATTTTTGATAAAAGTTTCAAGCAAAAGGCATTACTTTATTATAAAAATAATAAATACCATGGCCGGCGACATGTAAAACTTTTGACATTTCGAAGGAAATGGTCATCAATGTTTCGTGTAAAAAGAGGTTGAAATCCTCTTTTTGCGATATCTCATGCCATGGGCAGTTTGTGCATTCGATATCATTTGTCATGAAACGAAAAGTTTATGCGGCTATTCACTAGTCGCTAAGAACGCATAGCAGATGATAACATGGAAAATACTACAACAAACTATCGGCAAAAACAACAAGCATTAGAACATTTTGGAAACTTGTTACCATCATCGCAACAATGGTTCTCCCCAAAAGAAATGGCATCTATTATTGGAAAGACTGACCAATATGTACGGAATGCATTCGATAATCAAAAAATTCTAGGACATGTTCATAATGCTAGTGCACCAAAGGGAAAGGAAAAGAAGAAGACATATTTAATTTCTCGCGAAAATGTATTATTATTTCTATTAGAAACTGCAAATTTTTCACCAGAGGACTTTATTGATCGATTGACAGAGATTTTAAAAAATCGTTCTGTACCACAATTATTAAAAATTCAACAGGCAATCGATCGGTTATTACAAAAACAGACAATTAAACGATATTAGAATTTTTCTATACTAGAATAAATTTTCAATCTGCAAAATAACGAAATATTGTTAGACATATTTCAGGACATAAAACTAAATCCGATATGAAATTAATATAATAATTCATTCATGACAGTACGAAAATCATCTGGCAATGGTGATTCAATCGATATTTTATCTCCTGTTATTGGATGACAAAATTCAAGATTACTGGCATGCAACATTACGCGTGGTGGAACTATATTTGTTATATAATTTGTTTTATATCCATAAGTAGTATCTCCCAATAATGGATGTCCTATATGAGATAGATGTACACGGATTTGATGTGTTCGTCCTGTTAGTATTTTTATTTTCAATGCTGATAAATTATATGATAATTTTTTGTCGAATTGCCAATGTGTTACTGCTTGTCTTCCAGACGGGATTACTGCCATTTTTGTCCGTTGTGTAGGATGTCGTCCAATAGGACATTCAATTATTCCATGTTGTTTATCAAATGTTCCGCAAACGATGGCATAATATGACTTCTGTAATCGACGTTCTGAGAACATTTTTATCATATTTAAATATGCGATGTCAGACTTTGCAAATATTATTATTCCACTAGTATCTTTGTCTAATCTATGTACTACACCTGGTCGCAAATCACCACCTAAAGTGCTCAAATGTGTATGAGCTAAAACACCTTCTACTAATGTCGGTGATGCGGTGCCATTTCCTGGGTGAACAACAATGTTCGGTTGTTTGTCGATGATAATGATATCATCATCTTCGAATAGAATTTTTAATGCTATTTTGGATGGTTGTAATTTTGTTTCTGGTGGATGTATTAAATTAGCAACGATAGTATCTCCTGTATGAACGATTGTGTCAGTGTGAACTACGATATCATTGATCCTAATATTATTATGTATAAATGATTTTTTTATTTGAGAACGACTAAGTTCAGTAACATGAATAGCTAAAAACTTATCTACACGAAGATTGTTATCTTGTTCATTGACAGTAAAAATATGTGGTGTTTCTGTCATCAGAACCTTTTAAAATATTTTAATGCTAGTCCTGTTCTCAAATTTCCATTAGTCACTGCGATTTCATTGGTGTCCATATACTGCATAATTTTTAATAATATTAGAATGGAGTATTGGATTATATCAACACGGGTACGAGGCACCCCCATTGCAAGTTTTTCTTTTTCTGATTTCTTGATCAGTACATGATATAATTTATCCAGTGCATCATATGGCAATGTCATTTCATCTTGCCGATGTAATAATGTTTTTGCGACATGCAAAATTCCACCATTCCCAATGACAGGGTAAACATGTTTTGATTGATTGTCCAATATTACTTTTGAAAGAAGTTCATTGATATGTGATTCAATATGTGATTGATCGTTCATATCCCGTAGTTCTAATGGGCTGATTGGCAGGCTCCAAGCATTCAATATTTTTTTATCAAACTCTGCAAACTCTATACTGCCACATCCCATATCAAATGATAAAAATTTATCTATTCCGAGAGTATGATTTATTGTCAATGCGAATAATTTTGCTTCATCTTCGCCGGATATAGCAACTATTTCTATTCCGAACCTTGTTGCTATTTGTTGTTGTAATTGCCGGAAATTATTTGCCATACGTGCTGCTTGTGTTGCAACAGCAATAATTTTGTTCGATTGATTTTTTTCTGACAATTCAATGGTTTTTTCAATAAACCCATTTGTCAATCGTGCTTTTCGAGATGATATATTACATCCAATATTGTTGCACAAGCGAATACCACATGACAGGCTAGATAATGTTTGTAATTGATTATCAGAGCATCCAAAAACAGATGCTTTCATCGACCCGCTGCCGATATCAATTACTGTAATTCGTTCATGCACTGTATTATCTGATAAGACTGAACAAACATCATTGCAAGCATGATTTATATCATGTTAGTTGATGTGTTTTTGCATAAAATTTACCCAGCAGTAGATATTATTGTAATACTTGCGAGTACAATACCTAAATTTGGTGTTTTGGTTAAAAAATCACGAAAATAAAAAATATTTTTAGAGTGTTAAATGTTGTTCTTCATGAAAAATTGAGCAAATTTTTATTTGATTGCGTTGATGTGATCAAATTGAATTTTTTAATATTTATCGTTATGGAATGGCAAAATGCATTGGTTTTATTTATTAATAGCAGGATTGTTTGAAATAGGTTGGGCTGTAGGTTTAAAAATAAGCAATGGATTTTCAAGACCTTGTGCTAGCACACTAACAGCTATAGGAATGATAGCGAGTTATTATTTTTTAGCACTTGCTTTGAAGCACATTCCTCTAGGAGTAGCATATGCAATATGGACAGGCATTGGAGTTATTGGAACAGTCATCTTTGGAATACTGCTATTTAATGAGCCTGCGACAGCTATGCGGTTTATTTGCATATTGATGATTTTGGCGGGAATTATAGGTCTTAAGTTGTTATCTTTTTGATTTTAGTATCAAAACAATTGTGTTCATTGTTTGGCTATTTAAAGTCATTGCAACATGAGAAGTTTTGTGTTTGATGTTGCTCAAAAATTTTGTGAAAATTTGCCTAGAGCATCTCAAAAATAGCAATGAATTCAAAACTTTCAAAATAGTGGCGAAAAATCACCTTTGTGATTGTATTAAACAGTTTCGGAAACGGATATCTATTTGCGCACGCGAGTAATTACATCGTTTGTTTGAAAACTTTTATGGAAGTACGATAAATATTAATGTTTTGTGCAAATGATTTTTTTGAGAGGCAAACTGTTCGTTGATTTTAATAAATTACTATTTGTTTTGAACTTCAATTCAAGCGATGATCTGTTAAATGACGCAAGCATAAATTGAAATATCAACTGTCGATTGTCATTTTTAATATAAAAATATGCGAGACACTTCTTATGCTTGATCGTGAAATATCCTTCACAGTTACAGCGAACAACCGTTTATGTGTTAACACTACTCTTCATCTTAACAAGAGAAACACACATTATCTATTAAAATTATGGTCGGGGCGGCCGGACTCGAACCGACGACGTCTTGCTCCCAAAGCAAGCGCTCTACCAGACTGAGCTACGCCCCGTTGATAACATTTGTCACGTGCAAATTGGTGCTCGGGATGGGATTCGAACCCATACGCCGTAAGCACACGCCCCTCAAGCGTGCGTGTCTGCCAATTCCACCACCTGAGCACTGACTACGACTCAGAAAAAAGTTTTTCATGTGAAAATCAATAAAAATGATTTGCTAATGATGTTTTTGTCGTGTTGATCGGTTAGTATTGTGTTGATTTATAATTGATAATATGTCTCTTCGATTGAGATGTTATTGAATACTGCAGATGATACCATTGATGAATTATAATTAAGATATGCTGTTATTGTTTGACCAGCGAATGAAAATGATCGTTGGATATTTTTCATGTTTGGTAATGCTTCTAAACATAGGTCCATTACGCCAAAATTATCAGCTTCTGACAGTGTAAAATTAAACCCAACATGTTCTTGATTTGATTGGTCGAAATAAATTTTTTGCATGTCAAGTTGTGCCATGTATGCTGTTTGGGTGTTGGAATCATATTCTGTAGCATAAAATATTGCAGGAGATATCAGTCGATTCTTGGGAATGACAGATGATGATACAGTAAAATCTCGTGAAACATTTATTCCATTGATAGAATATTGGTATTTGATATGCATTGATTGCAATAACCAATATATACGACAGACATCTGTTGGTGATAATGGAAAAAGATTTGCTGTTGTTGCAGAATCAATATGTTGTAAAGTGTGTGGCACACCGGCAAAACTAACACGGCATAAAAATTTATTGTTCATGTTGATTAATGTTTAGTTACGGATTTTTTAGAAAAACATATTTTTGAATTGACAAAGTAATGTCTGCATGTTCTTATGCGGCCCGTTCGTGGGAGGTGTAAAGGGGAGAAAAAGCACCTCCTGGGAGCATCTGGTGTGGGTATGTGGGGCTTTTCGTGCCTGCTCATCGTTTTGTCGAAGCTTGTCCCTAATCTTTACGATTCAAATGGTTCGCTTGCCAAAGTATATCGTTTTTTTAGAACGCCAGATTCGCACACATCCTCTTGCCTGAATTTTACTGTTGCGGATGTAATATTGACATCAGAAGTGTCGATTTGGACGGTTTTATTGCTATATTCTGGATCAGAAAATTTTATCATCTTATATCGTCCTGTCCCGAATGATGTGTTATCTACACGGCCATATTGTCCCTGTTCTACTGTGCCATTTCCCGTAGCTTCTGCTGTTGTGCGTTCTATTGCATTTCTGCTAGAATATAATAATCTACCGGATCGTGTAAGCTCTGCCAAATCTGCTGCACCAAGATGTTTCGCAGGTCCTAATTTTACCATTATTTTCCCATCATCTAAATATTCTATTACTTCTTGTACAAGAGCAAACATTGTCTGCCATTCTTTCTTCCCATTGACAATATTTATTGTTTTTCCGAAAAAATCTTGTGTTGCTTCTTTAGAAATTGTTGTGAAATTACCATCGTATTGCAACATATTGACAGAATAATAAATTTGTTCTGCAAGATCATCTGGTATAGTTTCTGCCGTTGTTAATGATAAAAGTTTTTTATATGTCCCAGTTTCTGCATCTGTTACATTTATTCTTACAGCGACCTCACGATCAATCACCGCTTGATTGTCATCTTTGTAAGAAATTTTGCACCGTATAATGTCAGTTGTAGTTATTTTGTCCATCCAAGTAGCGATATTACCACTTATCAATTCATTTGGTAAGCTACTTGTACGAGTAATATTATTAATTGTTATATTCTGTGTATCGATATGCGATAGGCTTGGAACATGAGATTTCCACCATTCTATCGATGTTATCAATATTGGGCTTGTTTCAATATCTTGTATGATGTATGTTGATTTTGTGCCTTCTAAATTAATCGTTAAAATCAATGATTTCAGTTCTTTCCCAGATGCATTTATTGGCCATTTTTGTACGATTGCTTCTTTCCATGACTTCCCATTCGTTGCGTTTGTTGTTTCAAATGTTAAAATGACGGATGATACTTGCAGGTCATATCTCGGTTGTATTGTTAACGATGTTATTTGTTGTTTTAAATCAATTGTTATAGTTTCTAACTGCTGTCTGCGTTTAAAATTTATTACTGGAATGTCTGTTGAATAATCAATTATTGCAATAGTGTCTGGTATCCATCTTAATAATCTTCTAATAATTTCCGCACATGATAGGTCTTTGCATTCATCAAGTGGAATATTGACAGGCAATGAAATATCTCCTGCAGTTATTTTAGCCCCACAAGCATTAGCATAATGTATAACATCGAAAATTTGTTCTCCAATAGTTATAGATTTGCCAGAGATATCTTGTCCTAAAATTACTCTGCTTTTATATACATCATAAAGATCAGATGATGTATTAGTTGGGTCGACAGGTTCTTTCCATGCTTGTTGATATATTAAATTTTCTAAATACCACCACGCACCAGAAAGTTCATATTTGTCAGTTTCTTGGTCATGAGAACAATATAATG
Organism: uncultured Opitutales bacterium; assembly: GCA_964589405.1. Lineage (GTDB taxonomy): Bacteria > Verrucomicrobiota > Verrucomicrobiia > Opitutales > JAIRKQ01 > CAZPRW01. Next base: position 9,811 of record CAZPRW010000022.1, read on the forward strand.
GTATTTGTGTTACGACACCTTCGAACCACTTGATATTATCATGAAATATTGCAATCGTTGAATTTGGTTCAAATGTTGATTGTTCTAATAAAGAACGTTTTGGAATATCAAATGTGACTTTGTCAGTTAATAAATTTTTTCGTACTCTACGGACATTTGTTATATTATAGTCAGCGAGGTCAGCAGTGACTCCATTGTAAGATAATTTCCAGGTCATAAAGTTACCTTAAATTATTTATACGTGATTCTAATTCTTCCAATGTATTGGCGATATCATCGAATTTTTGATCGCAATATGCCATCATGCGTTCGATTTTAGTATCAAGCTCGTTCAATTTATTTATATCATCTATTGATGGTGCATTCATGGTGTTTTGTCCCTATATTTTTCTTTTATTTATATTGCTGTTTTTGAAGTGCTGTTTCCGTTATGATGGCCATGTTACGAATGAATGATTCACCGCAACGAATGGCCATGTAATATTAGTATGTCTTTTTATGATTATTGTGTTCAGATGGAATTGTGATGTATCGATTATTGAGTAATAAATCCACAAGCGTACCAGGAATACTGCTGCCCAATTTGACATGTTCCATCGAACCTGATTTCTACCCCTATTTTTGATGTTGTTTTAGTATGCCAACAAATGTCGTTTGTTCCATCGCTTGAATCAACACGGATAGGTGTGCATACAAATGTATAGTTCGTATCGGCGAATTCCATAGGGAATATCAATGTTCCT
>CAZPRW010000023.1:0-10424 GCA_964589405.1 uncultured Opitutales bacterium
CAGTCTACGTAAGCGGTTCAAATGTCGCCCTTTTAAAAACTCAGAAGTAACAAATGCTTCAACTATTTTATTGACTGATTTTTTGGAAACAAAATGAGATCCAAGGCACAGAACATTGGCATCGTTATGTTGACGTGATAATACTGCCATCTCCTGAACGGTCGCATTGACTGCACGAATACCATTGTATTTATTCGCTGCAATACACATTCCTACACCACTCCTGCATATCAAAACTCCAAACTGACTCTTTCCTTGCCGAATGTCATTTACTACAGGAAATACAAAATCTGGATAATCAACGGATTTCGAACAATCAAATGTCCCATAGTAAAAAACACCAACATGGTGCTTCTCAAGAAACTTGATGACATTTATGGCGAGATTGCACCCTCCATGATCATTGCCTATACTAATTATCATTTTTACAAAAAATATTAAAAATATTATTTAAATTTGTTTGTATGACATCTAGTATTCTGCGATAATCATCCAAACCTCCTCCAAATGGATCATATACATCTACAACATCTGGATGACTCATCATATAACATTTCGCAGTAACATCTGAAAATTTATTTATTACCAACATATGATGTTCTTGCGTCATACAAACAATAGCATGAGATTTATCAACAATCGATTGCGTCAATGGTTGTGATCTATGGCGACTAATATCAATCCCAAGTTCTTGCATTACTTTTATTGCTAATTCTGTTGCCGGCAGATCTTTATACGTAAACAATCCTGCTGACAAACTATTAAAATCATTTGATAGACCGTTTTGAATCAATAAATTACGAAAGATATACTCCGCAATTGGACTGCGACAAGTATTCCCTGAACAAACAAAGACAATGTCTTTTTTCATGGCTTGATATCTAGGCGATTGTGAATTATTTTAAATACAATAAAATATTCAACATCAAATTGAAATTTTTGACAATATTACATTTGCAACAAAGCATTCCGTTTTATATAATGACATTATGGGTGTTTTGTGGTGTGTTTTTATCATCGTCGCTATCATTGGCCTAATTTTAAATATTCTTGCTGTTAAATATGAACATAACAACCATAATCACAAAATAACGGCTTATGTTGTATGTGCATGGGTAACAACGACAATATTATTCGGTGCTATAATCTTCCTATTACGTGGATATGACGACACTATAAAATTTTTTACAGGATACATCATAGAACTGTCACTATCTGTAGATAATTTATTCGTATTCATGTCAATATTTGCTCGTTTTCGTATATACGGTGATGCACAACAAAAGGCATTGACGTATGGAATCATGGGTGCCATCATAATGAGATTATTATTTATTTTCGCTGGCATAGCAGTTTTAGAACAATTCCATTGGTTGATATACATTTTCGGATTTGTACTGATACTGTCTGGAGTCAAAATGTTAAAAGAACAAAAATCAAGCACTGTCTCTCATAATACATTACTCGTATGGATAAAGAAATTATTCCGTATCCGACGTATATCAAACTCACTATCATTTTTTACAAAGCACAATAACAAATGGTATGTCACACCTCTTCTTGTCTGCATAATAGCAATAGAATGTGCTGATATAATGTTTGCAGCAGATTCTGTACCGGCAGTCTTATCAGTATCCCAGGACAGATTGATTGTATTTTCTTCTAATATTTTTGCAATTGTTGGATTGCGTGCTTTATATGTATACGTCAATCATTTAGCATCAAAATTTTCATTGCTAAAATACGGCATCGCTGCAAATCTAATATTTGTCGGCATAAAGATGTTGTGCATGCACGTCGCACCAATATCAACAACCACATCAACTGTTATAATATCATCAACTTTGTTGATATCAATCATAATGTCATTAATTGTCAATAAACAAAAAGAAAACATACATAACAATCAGCAATGATTTCAGTCTGGACATTTTAATCACGACGTTTACTAGTTCGCGCGATGAATTTGAAAGATACATTAAATTTGCCAAAAACAGACTTTCCTATGCGGGCAGATTTGGTAAATCGCGAACCATTACGTATAAAACAATGGGAAGATGATAATGTATATGCTGCAATTCAACAAAAATATGCCGATGCAAAACCATTTATTTTGCATGACGGACCACCGTTCACCAATGGATACGTCCACATCGGCACAGCATTAAATAAAATTTTAAAAGACATCATTGTGCGCTATAAATCTATGCGTGGGTATAGAGCACCGTATATTCCAGGTTGGGATTGCCACGGGTTACCTATAGAACACAAGGTAGTCAAGGAATTACGTGCGTCTGGGAAATCATTTACACCGTCAGAATTAAGAAAAGAATGTGCATCATTTTCTAAAAAATTTATACAAACACAACGTGAACAATTTAAACGATTGGGAATTTTAGCCGACTGGGAACATGATTACCGCACAATGGACCCAGAATATGAACGTACTATATTGCATTTTTTTGCTGATTGTGTAGCACAGGGACTAGTATATCGTAGTAAAAAACCTGTATATTGGTCGATTCCGTGCAAAACAGCATTGGCGGAAGCAGAAGTGGAATATCAGGAACATGTCAGCCCATCAATTTGGGTAAGATTCAAATTCGACAATGAAGCTATGTCATTTTTTGAATCGTCGTTGCCAGTATACGCTGTAATATGGACAACAACGCCATGGACATTACCTTCTAACATGGCAATAGCAATCCATCCAGACCTCACATATGTGATTCTAGAAACAAGTGGCACAAGATATTTGATCTGCGAGAACAGGGTAGAAAATTTCTTAAAAACGTGCAACTTAGCAGAACACACCATTGTAAAAAAATATAAAGGGTCAGATCTTGAAGGGTTAACTACATCTCATCCTTTTATTTCACGTACTAGCAAGATCGTGTTAGCAAATTATGTAACAACTGACTCTGGTACAGGGTGTGTTCATATTGCTCCAGGACATGGTTTGGAAGACTATAATACAGGATTGGCATATAAACTTGAAGTATATTGCCCAATCGACGACGATGGAAAATACATTGATGATGGACAAATCCCAGCAGACTTTGTAGGAATAAGCGTCCTCGACGATCATGGACATTGTAAGGCAAATGAAAAAGTAATAGACAAGTTGTCTGCATGTGATGCACTATTGGCACAGCAGCGATATGTTCATCAATATCCGCATTGTTGGCGGTCAAAAACTCCTGTAATTTTTCGTGCTATGGCACAATGGTTCATCGCACTTGATAAAAATGGATTGCGTCAAGAGATGCAAGATGCTGTAACGAACGTCAATTGGACACCATCATGGGGAGAAAATCGGATAAGAGCAGCTATTGATTCTCGCAATGACTGGTGTATCAGTCGCCAACGAGCATGGGGCACTCCGCTACCAATATTTTATAATGAATCTGGAGAGGCGTTATTGAATGAATCTGTCGTCCGTGGTATTGCTGATAAAATAGGGCAGCATGGATCAGATTATTGGTTCACAGCATCAGAAGAAGAACTATTAGATGGCATTCCGTTGCCAGATGGATGGGATGCAAAAAAGATGATCAAAAGTACAGATTCTCTCGATGTATGGATCGATTCCGGGAATAGTCATCATGCTGTTTTAGAACAACGCAAAGAATTATCATGGCCAGCAGACATATATTTTGAAGGAAGTGATCAACATCGCGGATGGTTTCAATCGTCTATGTGGACAAGTGTAATTTCTAAACATCAAGGAGCTCCTTTCCGGAATGTTTTAACACATGGATTCATAGTCGGTGCCAACAAAAAAAAGGTATCAAAAAGCGATGGGAAACCACAAACAGCAGATGATTATATCAATAAATATGGTGCTGATGTCATTCGTTTGTGGATAGCATCTGAAAACTTCCGTAGTGATATTACAATATCAGACGATATCATAAATCACGTATCATCAACATATCGTACTATACGCAATACATTGCGTTTTCAAATTGGAAATCTTTATGATTTCGACATTTCAAAACATGCAATAAAACAGTCAGAAATGACAATTATTGACGTATGGGCATTGCAAAAATGCAAACAATTAATCAATGATGTCACGAGAGCTTACGAGGAGTATGATTTTCACCGTGTATATCAATTGTTGAATAGGTTCTGTTCTGTTGAATTGTCTGCCATCTATCATGATATTTTGAAGGATAGATTATACACATTTGCAAACAACTGTCATGAACGTCGATCATCTCAAACAGCGATACATATAATATTCAATATATTGGTCAGATTGCTTGCTCCTATAATAACATTTACATGCGATGAAGCATTATCATTCTTCATAGAAGGAAATGGGAATAGTAAATATCATGTTCAATTGTTAGAATGGCCTGACGAAAATGATATCACTACAGACAATTATGCCGAACAGGACATAGACAGTCTGTTATCGTTCAAGCAAAGCGTAAACGAGCAGCTAGAACACGCACGAAAAGAAAAATTAATCGGTCAATCGTTAGATGCAAAAGTCACGATCGCGATATCACCATCTGATGTAAGATCAAATTTATTGAAAAAGTATCTGGATATTTTGCCGGAAATTTTTATCGTCTCACAAGTCGGGCTTGTTGTAAGTGAATCTGATAATGGTTGCAGTGTAAATATTGCAAAAGCAGATGGTCAACGATGTCCGCGTAGTTGGAAATGGGTAAATGATCTTATTAAAGCAGGTGAGTTTGGGATGGTATCGCAACGCTCATACGATGCATTGAAAGAAAAATATCCAGAATTAGTAAATTAATTGAAGGAACGTATGATGATTGAAAAACACTCTCTTAAACTACCAACGAAATCAAAACAGAAAGATGACTCTTGTTTTTCTATAGAGGATGCTCGTGCTGCCATACAACAGAAAAAAGAAAATTTACAAGCAACAAACGATGAACAAATCCTAGTACAAAAAAAGGACATCCTTGCTCAACAATCATCAACTGTAACACAACAAAAAGTGGGAGCAGCATCTATCGCTGATATTTTGGGATTCAATCCGTCAGCAAACAAACAAACAACCACACGCGATAAAGACCCTGATGAAATACCAGCAAAGTATCGCAAATACTATAAATTATTATTAAAACTGCGAGATGATGTAAAACATGGTTTGTCAAAATTGACTAATGAAAATTTAACGATCAACGTTGGGCGCAATAAGACAGAAACCGTCGATGCAGACATTGAATCATTCAATTCAGAATTTGCTATAAGTTTAATGGCAAATGAACAGGAAGCATTGACTGAGATCGAAGAGGCCATCCGAAGAATTTATAATGGAACATATGGCATATGTGAGCTGACGGGAAAGCCAATAGAAGCCAAACGATTAACCGTTGTCCCATTTGCACGGTATTCAATAGAGGGGCAGATGGAAAAGGAAAAAATTAGGCCGACAGAAGCTTCTCGCGGATCAATTTTCCAAGCTGATCAATCGGATGACGACCTTTCTGACTTTGAGACAGAAGATGACGAATAAATCGTCCAATATAGCGATATCGATTGTTTTTTGCATGATTATTATCGTCGATCAAATGACGAAGATATTGGCAAAAAATATTTTATGTGACGGGAACGATATCGATATTTCACCGTGGTTTCATTTAATATTGTCATATAACACAGGTGCTGCTTGGAGCATGTTCTGCGGTTATTCAACAATACTTGCAATGCTCGGCATCATAATGTTGATATATTTCATTAGATTATATCGACGATGGGAATCAAAGTCGGAGCGATGGTCTTTGCCGTTTATCTGTGCTGGGATACTAGGAAATACAATTGATCGTATTGCTTACGGACATGTCGTCGATTTTATCAGTATTGATATATGGAACTACCGTTGGCCAACATTCAATATTGCAGATAGTTCAATTTTCATAGGTGTTGTCATTTTATTATTTACTTTTGATAAAAAAGTACAAAAAGACAGATAATTGTATGTTTTATTAGCTGGAAGTTAAAAAAAATGTCACACAGCCAAAAGCCGTTAATTCATGTTTCAGAACTTTGCAAAAGTTACGGTGAAAACAAGATTCTGAAGAATGTTTCGTTTGATATTGAAAGCGGAGATTTGGTATCCGTGATTGGGCCTTCTGGGTGTGGAAAATCTACATTATTGCGATGTTTGAACTGTTTGGAAGCATTGGATTCTGGTGAAATTACGATAGATGGTGTCAAATTACGAATGCCTGCAAATGGCAAAAATGAAGATATATTATTAAAACGTGCTCATGACTTACGACAAAATGTCGGCATGGTATTCCAATCATTCAATTTATTTCCACATAAAAATTTATTGAATAATATAACACTCGCACAGATAGTAGTAAAAAAAGAAAATCCCGAACGTGCCAAAAAATTAGCAATGTCGCTATTAGAAAAAGTTGGGTTGGCACATTTGCGTGATAGGTATCCATGGAGTCTATCAGGAGGTCAAAAACAACGTGCTGCCATTGCACGTGCATTAGCAATGAAACCAAAAGTAATGTTATACGATGAACCTACATCTGCACTTGATCCGGAAATGGTAGAAGAAGTGCTGCAAGTAATGCGCGATCTCGATAAAGAAGGAATGACACAAATAATTGTCACACATGAAATGCGATTTGCACGGGATGCTTCTGATTACATCATATACATGGAAAATGGTGAGATTATAGAAATATCAGATGAAGATGAGATCTTTATTAATCCAAAAGATGATCGTACACGACGATTTCTAAAACGATACATGTAATGAAAAAAATCTTTTTAACATTGTTTTTCTGTTTGCATGGTCTGCTATTCGCTAATGACTGTCAATTAAGGTGGTCAGCAGACCCTGAGAGTGGGGCGCCTAATGTTTTTTATCAAGATTGTGATTTGACACATGTTATTGGATTTGAAGCTGACATCATCAATCATATATCAAATAAAATCGGTCGTATTGCAGAGTTTTGTCCAAATGAATGGGATGGATTAATCCCTGGTTTGTATAGAAATTTATGCGATGTTGTCATTAATGGAATAACAGCTGGAGAATATACGAATAGTGATATACTGTTTTCAAAGCCATATTATGCGTGCAATTTAGCACTTGTTGTACGTTCGAGTGATGATAAAATAACGTCGATACTCGATTGTAATGACACAAAAATTGGCGTTTTGAAAAATTCAAACTCACAATCTATTTTGTCAAAAAATTTAAAGTCAGTTGAAGTTATTGGATACCCAACTGAATATTTTGCATTGTCTGACGTTGTGAATGGCCGTATTAATGGCGCATTGCTTGATGGACAAATTGCGCAATATTACATGCAACATTTCCAAGAGCTACGGATAATTGATACCGTTGGAGAACTAAAATACTCCATAGTTACACATAAAAAAAATCACGATTTACTAGAGAAAATCAATCAGGCAATAGATGAAATGTACAATGATGGATCTTTGAATGTGATTATACAAAAATGGGGAATAAATAACCCAGCATTTGAAAAAATGCTATCCAAACAAAATCATGCACATCAAACGATCAGTGATGTTATAACATCGCCAGAACAAACATCTATCTACAAAGACATGTTGCCGTCGTTCGTCAAAGCTACAGGTGTAACTATTGTTATTTCATTGCTATCTATGATACTAGCAATGATCCTTGGATTAGGATTAGCTATTGTTAAAATGTACACACCATGTTGGTTGAGCATGATAGCAGTCGGAATAATAGAATTTTTGCGCGGAACACCATTGCTCATACAATTGTTATTTATTTTCTATGGACTGCCGTGTATTGGAATAACGCTCAGTCCATTAGTTGCTGGAATTTTGGCACTAGGAGTTAATTATGCTGCATATGAAGCAGAAAATTTTCGTGCTGGGATGTTAGCGGTACCATTCGGTCAAATGGAAGCTGCACGAGCATTAGGAATGAATCATTTGCAATCATTAAAACATGTAATATTGCCACAGGCATTTTCGTTCATATTGCCACCATTAACAAATGATTTCATTTCTTTATTAAAAGATTCATCATTAGTATCATTAATTACTATAGTAGAGCTGACAAAAGCATACACTTTATCTGCCAGCAACACATTCAATTTCTTCGGAACAGGATTAATCGTTGCTATAATTTATTTTATGATAGGATTCCCGTTTGTGCGATTGGCAAAAATTGCAGAAAATCATCTAAAATTAGAAAAAAGAGCATACCATTCGCGACGCGTAAAAAGATGAAACATCAAAATATTTGGAATATTATTAATCCTGCATAAACGAAATTTTATTGCAAATGCAGCGTTTGTAACATGTGTTATGTCTTTTAGTATTAGAGATTATTTCAAAACAGAACTTTCGAAACATTAAATACACGTGTTAATGTTCTAATGACTAAAGCAATATTATACATTGTCTTAACCAATTTAGCCAAAAGAAGTTATATCGCAATTTTCTAAAAATGACAACATCATATCAAGAAAACAATCTTTCGAATGTTGTTCCAAAAACAAATAAAACGTCACCTAAAAATGACACTTTTTGAAATTGGTCTTAAGGGATCAACTGCATTGCTTCTTCTACTGTAGTATGTCCAGCACAAGCACGTACAAACGCATCTTGTGCCAAAAATGTCATTCCTTGTTGCAAAGCAATAGAACGAATTTCTGACTCTAGTGCATTATTTACTACTGCTTCATGAATCGCTTCATTCATGCCGATAACTTCAAATACTGCCATTCGTCCACGATATCCTATTCCATTGCAATGTTCGCATCCGACTGGCGACATCAATTGTATGTTTTCCGGCAATTTTTCTAGTCCAAATGTTTTCCTCAATGATTCTAATGCCTTAGGAGTATTATATTTTTTCGATGGAATGGCACAATGCGGACATAACCGCCTTACTAGGCGTTGAGCACATATCATTTCGACAGCAGATGCTATCATATATGACGGAATTCCTAAATCTCGCAAACGTGTTATTGACCCAGCAGCATCATTCGTATGTAATGTACTCAACACTAAATGTCCTGTTACAGCAGCACGAATAGCAATATCACCTGTCTCAGTATCACGAATCTCGCCAAGCATAATAACATCAGGGTCTTGACGCAATATCGATCGCAAAATACTAGCGAATGTTAATCCAATTTCAGCATGTACTTGTGCTTGGTTCGCCCCAACAATTTCATACTCTACAGGATCTTCTACTGTTATCAGTCGTGAGGCTGGCGACGAAACATGTCGCAAAAACGAACTTAATGTTGTAGATTTTCCGGATCCAGTCGGCCCAGTTACAAGTATAATTCCATGTGGCTTACTCAATGCTTTTTCTGCAACTTTTAATTGATACTCATTCATGTTGAGTTCACTAATAGAAACAGGAGCATTACCACCTTGTACTAATAGTCGCAAACTTACACTTTCTCCGTAAACAACTGGCAATGTTGATACACGAATGTCAACATTTGTCTTGCCGTCTTTAAATGAAATTTTTCCATCTTGCGGCCTGCGCTTTTCAGAAATATTTAACGCAGACATAATTTTTAATCGTGAAATAATAGCTGCTTGAAACTTTACAAGATTTTCTGGCACACGCACAGGAACTAAATCTCCATCAATACGATACCTTATATTCAAAGAATTTCTTTGTGGTTCGAAATGAATGTCTGTCACTCTAGAACGTAATGCACGCCGAATGACATCGTTTACGAATTTTACAACAGCGGCCTCTGCTTCTGTATCTTCTGAATCACTTTTAGATGAATCATCTTCTATTTCAACGATACGTTGATCTTCCTCAGCACCAAACCCAAATTGAACATTGATTTCACTAATAACATCTTCAGGAACACCAATGAACACTTCTGGATATTTCCCTGTAAACATTGCAATCTGTTGACAAACCTTTTTCTCAATCGGCCAACATGCTATTATACATAATTTTTCATGTCCTGTAACATCTCGTATTGGCAAACAAGAATACATTGAAAAATATTCATGCGGAATTAACTGGCTAATCTCTTTGTCAAACTGGAATTCTTCAAGAAACGGAATTTCTGTCGCTTCACTTAACCATATCGCTGCTTCTTTATTATCCTCACAACCTAAAATACGACATAATTGTTGTATTCGACGGGCAACAGGAGATGCCATAATCGTCTTATAACGGTCCTTGCCCAACTCTGATAATTTCTCTTCCAGAATATCCATACTGTCGCTCATTCCTGATTATATGTATTAACTATAGTAACTCCTGCACCATGCAGATCATGAATATAATTTTTTAGCTCAATTGCATGTATTTCACCATTCGTCATATGAAAATACAATATTTGCCGCGCCGGCTCAAAAGAATCTATTTCAATGCCATGTGATATATCACCTGTTTTTATCCAAAAGCTCTCATCTGATGATGT
>CAZPRW010000024.1:0-10359 GCA_964589405.1 uncultured Opitutales bacterium
GATATTGGAATGTCGAATAGTGGTATGCAGATGCGAGATGATAGTTCATCTGATGTAAAGACACCGGCATTGAGAGCATTTGGGCGTGATTTGACTGCTATGGCGCAGGATGGTGTGTTAGATCCTGTCATTGGTCGAGAAAAAGAGATTACGCGTGTTCTTCAAATATTATGTAGGCGATCGAAAAACAATCCTGTACTAGTTGGAGAAGCTGGTGTAGGGAAAACTGCAATTGTTGAAGGATTAGCACAAGCGATAGCTGCTCAGAAGGTTCCAGAGCCATTGATTGGCAAACGTATTATTGCGTTAGATATGGCATTAATGTTAGCGGGAACAAAATATCGTGGGCAGTTTGAAGAACGTATGAAAGCAGTGATGGATGATATTCGTCGTGCTAAAAATATTATATTGTTCTTGGATGAATTGCATACGATTGTTGGTGCTGGGACATCATCGGAAGGGTCAATGGATGCCTCCAATATTTTGAAGCCTGCATTATCGCGTGGTGAGATCCAATGTGTTGGTGCAACAACATTAGACGAATATAGAAAATATATTGAAAAGGATAGTGCATTAGAACGACGGTTTCAGCCAGTAAAAGTGGATGCTGCAAGCATAGAAGATAGCATTAATATATTGCACGGGGTGAAGGGATGTTATGAAAAACATCATTCTGTAACGTATACGGACGATGCTGTTGAATCTGCTGTAAAACTTTCTGCAAGATATATTCAGGATAGATTTTTGCCAGATAAAGCAATCGATGTTATTGATGAAGCTGGTGCTCGTGCTAGATTGCGTGGTATGCGACCATCTCCTAAGATCGATAAATTGAATAAGAAGATTGAGCAGGTCCGTTCGGAAAAAGCAGATGCAATAACTGCTCAGGATTATGAACGTGCTGCACAATTGCGTGATGATGAGAAGAAATATATTGAAGAAAAAGAATCTATATTGTCACGTAGTAAGAAAAACAAGAAATGCATTTCTGTCGGTGTAGATGATATTTTACAAGTGATTTCTAGTTGGTCCGGAGTTCCTGTTACACGTTTAGAGAAAAAAGAATCAGAACGGTTATTAGCAATGGATAGCATTTTGAAAAAAACTGTCATTGGCCAGGATGATGCCGTAGATTCGATTGTACGTGCTATACGTCGTTCTAGAACAGACCTAAATGATCCAAATAAACCAATCGGCTCGTTCTTGTTTTTAGGGCCTACTGGTGTTGGAAAGACATATTTGGCCAAAATGTTGGCGGAACAGATGTTTGGTAATCGTGATGCTATCATACAAGTTGATATGTCGGAATACATGGAAAAACATTCTGTTTCGCGTATGGTTGGGTCGCCTCCGGGATATGTTGGGCATGAAGAAGGTGGTCAACTAACAGAGATGATACGACGTAAGCCATATTCTGTCATTCTTTTGGATGAAATAGAAAAAGCACATCCTGATGTTCTGCAGATATTATTGCAGGTGTTGGAAGATGGTCATATGACAGATGGTCAGGGTAGGGTAGTGGATTTTAAAAACACCATTGTGATAATGACGAGTAATGTTGGTGCCGAGATTTTGCAACGTGATGTAGGGCTCGGGTTCGGCATGAGTAATTCACAAGATAACGGGTTTGAAAATGTTAAAAATGCAATTTTGGATGAGTCTAAAAAAGCATTTAAGCCAGAATTCTTGAATCGATTGACCGACATCATAGTATTCCGTCAATTGGATAGTGTTGCATTGAGAAAAATAGTAGATGTTGAAATAGAGAAGGTTGTAAAGCGAGCAAAGGATAAAGGATTTGAGATTGTGTTGACTGATTCTGCTAAAGAATTTTTGGCGACCAATGGATATGATAAAAAATTTGGTGCTCGTCCTTTAAAAAGAGCAATTGAGAAAAATATAGAAGATCCATTATCGGATCGTTTGCTAGTTGGCGATATTACTGATGGCTGTGTTGTGCGTATTACACATGAAAAAGGTGAGAAAACCTTGACATTTAATATAATAAAGCAAATGCCAGTTGTTTCGGATAAAAAAATAGCAAAATGATGGAGTCGGCATAATGTTACGTTGAATTGTTTTTAGAGGTGTGTTATGCCGCTAAGCCATTTTAGTATGTATTTCATTTCGTGCAATTAATTGAATGTTTGGCATTTGATAATCACTTGAGCATCATCATAGTCGCTTCAGAAAATTATCACCTGTTGATGTGTGCGTTTGAAAATATTGTATGGTAAGCAAAATTGCAATAATGCACACAGAGTTTATATGAACTAAATTTAAGTACCAACTTGCCGAAGTATGCACACAAATATGTAAAGCGTATGCGTGGTTGTGATTTTTGTTTTGCAAGTGTTTTTGATAAAAATCGGCTGAATCTGTTGGATTTATTTTACGTTTTATATCTAAGATGATTTTATGGTATTTTTATCTTCGTTGGCCTATGTTAGAAAGATTAATTCCTGATGAAACATCTTGTGGCTGCTTTTGGTAAAAATTTAATGAGCATGATGGTGTAGTTTGAATCTGTTAAAAATGTTACTGTATCTTTGTTGGTTTTTTCAGTTGCATTTTGTGGTGTATTTTCTATTGGAAAATAAAAGGTATATGAAACATTTGACTTTATCAGCTGCAGTAAGGGAAACGTCTGGAAGAGGATCATCTAATCGTCTGCGTGCTTCCGGCATGGTTCCGTCTGTAATCTATGGCCCTTCTGGAACGACATCGTTGATGATTAATGAGAAAGAATTGCAAGGATTGTTGTTGAAAAAGGGACATTCTGCTGTTCTTGTTGAGGTTCAAATTAAAGACAAGGGAAAGATGTTGTCTGATATTGCTGATATTCAGCGTGATCCATTGACAGATAAGGTATTACATATAGATTTTCATGAAGTGTCACAAAAAGAAAAGATGACAACTATTGTTCCGATTGAGTTTGTTGGGGAGTCAATTGGTGTAAAAAACAATGGCGGTATATTGGATATGACTCGTCATGAAATTACTATTAAATGTTTGCCTGTAGATTTGCCATCGTCGATAAAGGTTGATGTTACGACATTAGATGTTGGTTCTGTCGTGCACTTCTCTGATTTAGCATTGCCAAATGGCGTTGAAGTAATTGGTGATCCTGATACACCGGTAGTGTCTTGCAAGAATGTTTCAGATGATAAAGAATCAGAGAGCTCTGAAGGCGATGAGGCATCAACAAGCACTGATTAATAATGTATATTTTTGAGCGTGTTAAATAATATGGCACGTCGATTAATAGTTGGTCTTGGTAATGTTGACCGAGAATATGATTTTACCCGACACAATGTCGGGTTTTTTATATTAGATGCTCTTGCATGTGCTAATGGTTTGATATGGTCATTAGATAAAAAACATGAGTCATTTGTTGCAAAATGGCAGTACAAAAATGATACTGTGTTTTTGGCCAAACCGACAACATTTATGAATTTGAGCGGTCGAGCTGTTGCTAGTTTATGCAGATATTATAAGATCCAGAATAAGGATGTTATCGTTGTTTATGATGATATTGCATTTTCTGTTGGTGACGTAAGGGTGTGCTTGCGTGACGGTTGTGGTGGACACAATGGTGTTTCCGATGTCTTATCACGATTAGGTGGTGGTTTTATAAGATTTCGTGTTGGAATAGGTAGTAAGCCGTCAAAACAAATGGACCTGAAAGATCATGTCCTGAGTAAGTTTTCGCAGGATGAAATCAAAATATTAGAAGGTCGTATGTCAGAAATTTTAGAATATTTAAAGCTACTGCTTGACAAAAATTGCGAAGATGACATTAATCCAACAAATCGAGATAAATCTTATGGAGGAAATTAGGGAATATACAGCGAGTTTTATATTGGATATGCGTGGCAATACTGATACAGTGGATGCTGTAAAGGATAGACTTGTTGCGTTGATCAGTGAGCTCGGTGGACAAGTATCTAATGTTGAGAATTTGGGACAGAAGGATTTTGAACGTGTTGCTGACAGGAAGTTTTCTAACGGTATTTATATTCAAATAATGTTCTCTGGTAATCCATCTATTCCTGAAGGAATACGTACAAAATTACAACTTGATAGAACAATCAATCGTATTTTTATTGAAGTAAGAAAGTAAACGGTATTTTTGTTTTGCCATGGCTTCGTTTAATAAAGTAATTTTAATGGGACGTTTGACACGTGATCCGGATATTCGTGTAACCCCGCAAGGAACGTCAATTTGTAAAATTACTATCGCAGTCAGCAGGCAAACAAAGACACAGGATGGTTCATTGAGAGAAGAGACTGCGTTTGTCGATGTTGATGCATTCGGAAAGCAAGCAGATGTCATAGCAAAGTTTTTTGCTAAAGGCCGCCCGATACTTATTGAGGGCCGCTTGCGTTTAGATCAATGGGAGACACAATCTGGTGAAAAGCGCAGTAAGCTAGGTGTTGTGTTGGAATCCTTTCAGTTTGTCGGTCCTCGTGGTGAAGATGATTTTAATCATGCTATGGGGATTTCTGAAAAGCATGGCCCTGTTAATGAACTTGTTGAAGATTTATCAAAAGATGGCATGCGTAAGAGCAAGCCAATAAATATTAATGTACAAATGGACGAAGATGTCCCATTTTAAAGGGTTTAAGAAATGGCAACGACCGAAATATTATTATTGAAGCACATTAAAACACTTGGTGCAGAGGGTGATCAGGTACGTGTAAAGGCTGGATATGCTCGTAATTATTTATTTCCAAATGGGCATGCATTACCATTGACACGAGCGAACAAAAAACAAATTGAAGCATTGCAACGTGCACGTGCACTCCGTGAACAACAAGAATTGGAAGTAGCACAAGGATTGGCTGATCAATTGAAACATGCTACAATCGCTATTGTTGTAAAGACTGGTGAAAATGGAAAAATGTTTGGTGCTGTTAGTGCAAAAGAGATTAGTGAGCATTTGGCATCAGGTGGTATCGTTGTCGATCGTAAGAAGATCCATTTAGGCGCACCAATAAAGGAGATTGGTCGTCATAAAGCCACTATTAAGTTGCATGATGCTTTATCTCTTGAGATCGATATAGATGTAGTGTCGGAAAATCCGATCACAAAGTAATCTACTATTGTTATCTTTGCGTCGGTGTATGCAGTGGAGTGATTGCTGTAAGTGGCACGGTTTGATAATATTGGAAGGATGGCGCGTAAGCCTGTGAGTATTGACGCTGTTATCGGCCGTCCTCAACCACATAGTTCGGATTTTGAACAAGCACTTTTAGCATGCTGCATTATCGAGGGAGGACAGGACAGTGTTACTTTTTGTCTGCAGAGCAAGGTAACAGTTGGTACGTTTTACTTGCCTGCACACAAGACTATATGGGAAGCGATCGTAAAGATCTATGATGCTGGTACGCCGATTAATGAGATTTTTTTGGCAGAACGATTGAAAGCCGATGGGCATTTGGACAGCGTTGGTGGTTTAGAATACATTAATGTTATTTGTGATCGTATTGATACCCCAGCTCATATTGTTCATTATGTCAAACGTGTTCGAGATTTAGAGCTTGTTCGCCGGGTCATTAATGCATCGATGCTTAATATCGAACGTGCATATTCTGAATCTGGTGATTTAAATGATTTTATTGAACAGGCGGAAAATGCTATCTTTTCTATCAGTTCAGATCGTGTGAGCGATTGTGCACTGCCAATAAAGCAATCAGTAGATTCTGCTGTTAATACGATTCAATTGATGTTACAACATCGTGGTGAATTGACGGGTTTGGCATCTGGGTTCACAGATCTAGACCGCATGACGTTTGGATTCCGTCCGAGTGAAATGATCGTCATAGCTGCTCGTCCATCAATGGGTAAGACCAGTTTGGCAATGAATATTGCTGAAAATGTTGTCTGCCCAAAGCCAGGGAAAAAAGCTACCGGTGTATTGTTTTTTAGTTTGGAAATGAGTTCTGAACAACTTGCAATGCGTATGCTTTGTGGTCGTGCTGGTGTCAATATGACAAAATTGCATGATGGATTTATTTCTCGCAATGCAAGTGCTTCGTTGTCGGATGCTGCTAAAGATTTACAACTTGCGCCATTATGGATTGATGAATCGACCAATTTGACAATATTGGAGATGCGAGCAAAAGCACGTCGTATGTGCAGCAAAGAAAATATTGGGTTAGTTGTTATTGATTATTTACAACTTATTAATGGGGATAGTCGTGTTCCTCGAGAACAACAAATTTCAGAAATTTCTAGAGGCGTAAAGGCGATGGCCAAAGAACTTCGGGTTCCTGTCATTGTATTGAGTCAATTGAATCGTGATTCTGAAAAAGAACGCCGTCAGCCGAGATTGTCAGATTTAAGAGAATCTGGTGCAATTGAACAAGATGCTGATGTTGTGTTGATGTTGTCAAAACAGGTAATGTCAGAAGATGACAATAAAGATGTTCATATGGATGGCGATGTTGTGATTCGTGATTTGGTAGTTGCCAAACATAGAAATGGTCCTATAGGTGTCGTTCCATTAACATTTATACGCAGTCTGACGCGTTTTGAAAATTACGTTGATGAAAAAATATTAGGATAAACAGAGTGATGAAGAAAAAAACAGTTGCTGTTATTTTTATGTTGCTTGGGTTTTTGTCATATTCCGTAAAATCGTGTGCGGATGATGGCAATGCAATGATAGTAAGAAATATTGAATATAAAAATGTAGGAAGCCCTATTAATATTAATCGTGCTATCATTGAATCGAATGTACAAATTAAGGTTGGACAGGTGTTTTCTCCATTTTTGGCAGATGCATCGATAAAATCTCTTTATGCGAGTGGGATGTTCGACAATGTTTCCGTTAAGGTTAATAGCAATGATAATGGAGATGGTTGTTCCGTAATCTTTTCATTCATTCCACGTGAAAAGGTAAAATCTTTGTCGTTTAATGGAAATAAGAAGGTCAAGGACAAAGCATTGCGGTCGAAAATTTCGACGAAAGTAGGAAGTAGGGTGTCGACCGGTGCTTTAAATGCAGATAAGCAGACGTTGTTGTCGTTGTATCATGATAAGGGGTATGTTGATGCGACAGTTGATGTTGCTGTGGTTAATGACAATGATGATTTTGATGCTGATATTACATTTAATATTTCTGAAGGTGAAAGATATCGTATCGGATATATTAATTTTGTAGGAGCAGATGGTTTCAAAACATCAGATCTACAAAAGTTAATGCGTACCAAAAAATGGGGAATTTTTTCATTTTTGGGACGTTCAGGTGTTTATCGTGACGATGAATTTATAGCAGATTTGGATGTCTTAAAAAAACATTTTAAAAACCATGGATATTTAGATGTTGTTATTAATGTTGATGATGTTGTTTATCAAAGAAATGGTAATAAATTAGTCATTACAATTGTTGTTGATTTGGGAAAACAATATCATTTTGGAAATATCACTGTTGCTGGGAATACAATATATGATGAAGAGCAAGTAATGCGTGCATTGGAAATAGATAACGGTGATATTTTTTCTCCTGATGCTATTGATAGTAGTATTGAAAATATTCGTGATATGTATGGCAAGGATGGTTATATTGCAACGCATGTTATTGCTACGAATGATGCAAATATGACGACAAATGATATTGATGTCAGATTTGATATTAAAGAGGGCGGAAAATGCTTTGTTAACGATATTGAAATTCGTGGAAATTCGAAGACAAAGAATAAAGTTATATTGCGTGAGCTCGCTTTAGCACCTGGAGATACTTTCGATTTAGTGCGTATGAAAAATAGTCGTGCGCGATTGATGAACACTGGGTATTTTTCATCAGTTGATATTGCGCCGATTGATACTAAAGTTCCAGAACGGAAAGATTTACAAATAGATGTCACCGAAGCGAATACAGGAAAAATAGGATTCGGTGGTGGTATTAGCACAGGTGGTGAAGTAGTTGGTTTTGTTGAGTTTAGTCAGCGTAATTTCGACATTAGCAGTAAGAATAAGAAATTCCAAGGTGGTGGTCAGAAGTTTCGATCACGTTTTCAAATTGGTAGGCATACAGCGTCATTCGATGTAAATTTTGAAGAGCCATGGTGGTATGATCGTGAATTGGCGATTGGAACAGATCTTTTTTATCATAAGACTGACTATAGTAAGAGCATGCATGATTATTCTGGTGCTAATTATAACGAATCGCGGATTGGTGGAGAAGTGTATTTGCGCAAACGGTTATATGAATTGTGGGAGGGTCGTTTGGGATATCATTTAGAGAATGTAAAAATTTATGATATCGGTCGAGATGCACCACGGTGTTTTTTTGATGAAGAAGGAAATACAAGTGTGTCGAAATTGATGTTTTCTGCTGAACGAGATACGCGTGATCACTTTATTTTTCCAACAGAAGGTTCACGAATTTTATTAAATACAGAATGTGCTGGTGTGTTTGGTGAGACAAAGTATGTCAAAATGGATTGTTCTGGCGTGAAACATTGGTTGGTTTTTGATACAGCAGAACAAGTATTTTCTGTGATAGGAAAATCTGGTGTCATCGTGCCATATGGTGGAGATACAACACCATTTTTCGATAGGTTTTATTTAGGTGGTTCGAACTTTATGAAAGGATTCAAATCTCATGAAGTTGGACCACGTGATAATGGAACAGGTATTGGTGGAAACACATTCGCATATGCCTCTACAGAATATTCCATAAAGTTGGCAGAACCAGTTAGAATCTATGCTTTTGCTGAAGTTGGATTTGTTAATGAATCAAAATGGAATTTTTCAACGAAACATTATTGTACAGATGCTGGTGTTGGTACAAAAATTACGATTATGGGGATGCCATTACGTCTTGATTTTGGATTCCCTATACACGGTGATGAAGGAAATAAGCACGGCATGAGATTCAATTACTCATTTGGTGTGGCATTTTAATGTAAGTTTTTATGAGATTTATTACGGCACCGTCGTTTGACGGTGTTTTTTCTTTTTTCAGTAAGTGATGTTGTTATAATCGTCACATTTGTTCGATCTGCATAGTACCAAAAGAGTGTATTTATGAAGGTATGAAACCACTCATGCAATAAAGAATATAATGCAATATCTATGATTAAAGCGCGTCCATTAAACGTGTATAATAAAGTTTCTTTGGTGGCTAATTTTTATTACGCATTTATTATTCAACGATTTTCATTTTCGGGAAAATGTATTTCAATCCACTGTGTTATAATATTTCTAAAAAATTCTTCATCTCGAGGATCTTCAACTTCAATTAATACGATGTTTGCAGTTGGAGCGATCTGAATTTTGGCATATCCAGTAATATTTACTTCTTTGTATAACATGAAATGTTCGTAGTTTGCGTCTGAAAAATCAATCGATGATGAAACGTTGTCATGCATGCCTTTGGCATGAATTTGAGAAAATTTTCTTGCTGCATGTTGTTCGTCATCAGTAAGACATTTAAGCACTCTTAATCTATTGAACCCAATTTGTTTTAATACATTATCTATGAAACTACGTTTAAGCAGGGTGTAACGTGGAAATTGAACTGTGCCGACTTGTACGCGATCTGTTGCATTTGCATTATCCGGATCGCTAAGAATTTTCCGTTTCAGATTTGCATATTCATTTTTTACATTTGCATTTTGTCTCAGAAAATCTCTAAAGCCCAGATTTAATTCGATTTCTGGATGATTTTTGTCAAAAAACATATGTAAGTTGACATGTGTCCCTGTTCGTTTGGCAAACCCACATTTTAATGGAATGTTCCATTCTCCATCATGGATATATCCTATTTGTTCAAGGCTGCCTATTGCTTGTTTGCGATCCTTTGCTACTGCAATAATGTCAATTTTTGGTTTTGCAATAAGCCCTTTTACGGAAGTCGACCCTACATGATGTACTTCAATACAATTATCCTGCAACGCTGACAATATGTTGTTTTTTTCTGTTTCGAAAACCTTTGGCCAGTTTTCGTCATATTCTACTACTTCGATTTTTTTATGGGTCTGCATAAAATAGTGACCCGTTTAAAGATAAAAATGACGAAACTGCAATGGCAAAAATTACGATTCTTGTGTTTTAAATTCAGGCCCTGAATTGCCGTCAATGCATTCTTTGTCGACGATGACTTCCGTTATGTTTGTGGTTTGTGGAACTTTATACATGATGTTTAACATGACGCTCTCTAAAATTGATCGCAGGGCACGCGCACCAGTTTTCATTTCAACAGCACGTTTTGCAATTTCATGTATTGCTTCATCTGTTATTGCGAGTTTTACACCATCTAATGCTAGCAATCGTTTGTATTGTTTAATTAGCGCATTTTTTGTGTCCAATAATACGTGTATCAGATCAGCTTCTGTCAGTTCGTCGAG
>CAZPRW010000025.1:0-8180 GCA_964589405.1 uncultured Opitutales bacterium
GTCCATTGCTGTTATAACATTTGTCATTTTTGTTAGACAATAGTGTTGTTGGAAGAATGTAGCGTCTCCATTGATTAGTGTTGGATATCCTTTGCGAAAGTCTTCTAATGTTTTTATGAATTTTGGTAAAAATATTGATAGTTTTTGTATTTTTTCGTTGTTCGCATGTGCAATTTTTGGCATGTTTGTGTTGCATTCGATGGCAATGTCATAATTACAGATGTTGCACTTTCGGTATGGTATAATTTCTGTAATAAATGGTTGGTTGTATAGCAAATCTTGTATTGTTTGTATAGATTGTGTTGTTGCTAAAGTGATAACATATTTGCAGTCTAGCTTTTCAGTGAATTTTTTTATATAAACTGCCCAATTTGATATGTCACCCACACCACCGCTAAAAGCGAAAACAATATTGATTGTGTCTGGTGATAAATTTTTATGAAAGCGGATGCCTGTTGTTAGCCTTTGTAGTACTCGCCATACAATGTACTGCAACGACCAAAAAAATGATTTTTGCGGCAGAGATTATTGTATGTTTGCCATACTTCTGGCCGTATTTGTTGGCCTTGTGCGATAAAGTGGAGTAAAAGTCTTTCATTCTACCGTAGAAGAATATTGTTGAAGCAATTTTTCAACAAAATTTTTGTTGTTAGGTTGTTTTTATTCATAATGCCGATTTGAGAAATTACTGCGTAATGGTTCTACATAGAATTGTATGCCTTTGACGGCGTTGTCTTGTTACAGTTTGTGTAACAATTGCATGTCGCATGTGCTGCGTAAGGATTGTGCAAGTTTTGCTTTTTCCTGTCGTCCATCATCGAATTCAAATATTAGAACATGTTCTGTGACACCGTCATTATTATGGACAAATTCTTTCAATGTGTTCAGAAATGTTGTCAATTGAGGATGTTCCGCGTCTAATAACCATGTGACAGTACGGGTCAGTCGTTGTATTGCATTATTAATATATTCAATCTCATTAACATTATACCCGATTTCACCATCTCGGGATCGTGCGTTTCCAGTGACCATTACAATGGCAGACTCTTGTATCTTAGAAAAATTTCGTTCATATGCATCTGGGAAACAATTCAATTGGTATTGTGCGTTTTCTGTTTCAATATTGAAGAATGCCCATGCGCGGTTGTCCTTTTTCGTGATTTTTTTATTAATTCCACTAATGACACCGCATATTCTAAAATTATCACGGTCGTTCAATGTTGATAAATCTCCGGTGGAAGGAGAGTTTACGCTGGGCAAGAATGTTTTATATGTTTCTAGTGGATGTCCACTGATATAAAATCCCAATAATGTTTTTTCATGTCGAAGTTTTTCTAATTTCGACATAGGTGCTGATGATGTCTGGATTTGTGTAGTTGTTACTGTTTGTTGATCTTTTGAATCGAACATATCGAATAACTGCATTTGGCCGCATGCTTTATCTCGTTGTAATGTTGCGACCTCTTGCATTGCAGTTGGTAAATATTCTATCAAATGTTTTCGATCATAATTGAATGTATCGAATGCGCCAGTTATGATCAAAGATTCCAATACTCGTTTATTGACGATTCTATTATCAACACGGTTTAAAAAATTAATAAAATCAGTAAATGGCCCATTCGTGTTACGTTCTGATAAAATGTTTTTTGCAGCGATTTCACCAACACCCTTAATTGCAGATAGTCCAAAAAGGATATATCCATTGTTATCTACAGTATGAGGTGTAAATTCTTCTCCAGACTGATTGATGTCAGGGCCAAATACTGAAATATTCATACGGGCTGCTTCAGCCAATAAATCACGGATTTTATCAGCGTTATTGCTATCGCATGATAATAATGCCGCCATGAATTCTACTGGAAAATGAGCTTTTAAATATGCTGTGTAATATCCGATGACAGCATAAGCATCGGAATGGGACTTATTGAACCCATATCCAGCAAACTTTTCGAGAACAGAAAATATTTCTTCTGCCTTTTTTTGTCCAATTCCATTATATTGCAATGCTCCCTTGACGAATACTTCACGTTGGGCATTCATTACATCTACTTTCTTTTTTCCCATTGCACGCCGAAGAATATCAGCTCCACCCAGCGAATATCCTGCAATAACACGGGCTGCTTCCATTACTTGTTCTTGATATACTAATATGCCGTATGTAGATCTACAGACATTTTCTAATAGTGGATGTGCATACTTTATTTTAGTTGGATCTTTTTTCCCGGCAACATATTCTGGCAACCATTCCATTGGTCCTGGTCTGTAAAGAGCACTAAGTGCGCTGATTTCATCAACACTGGAAAATCCAAATTGACGACACCATCGTTGCATGCCACCAGATTCAAACTGGAAGACTCCGGTAGTTTCTCCTGTGCTCATTAGGGCGAATGTTTCTTCATCATCTAAGCCTAGTTTGGACACTTTGAAATCTGCCATTCCAGGGCGTTGTTGAATATACTGTTCTGCAATATCAATTACTGTTAATGTTTTTAGTCCGAGAAAGTCCATTTTGAGCAACCCAAGTTGTTCTACTGCTTCTTTTGGATATTGCGTACATAATGAATTATCTTGTATTGTGACGGGAACAAGGTCTTGTGTCGGTTGGTCAGAGATTATTATGCCGCAAGCATGTGTTCCTGTATTCCGTACCATGCCTTCTATAATTTTCCCTTCATTTAAAATTTTCCAAATTAACGGATTGCGTTGTTGTTCAGATCGTAATTCAGCAGATTTTTCTAATGCACCATCGATGGTGATACCGAGATCATCTGGTACCATTTTGGCTAATCTATTAGCTTCTTCGTACGGAATATCATATACGCGACATAGGTCGCGAATTGCCATTTTAGCACCGAATGTTCCAAATGTAATAATATTAGCAACATGATCACGTCCGTATTTTTCACGAACATATTCGATGACATCTTCACGGCGACGCATACAAAAATCAATGTCGAAATCTGGAGGAGAAACACGTTCTGGATTCAAGAATCGTTCAAACAACAGATTAAATCTGATAGGGTCAATGTCAGTAATGTTTAGCAGATATGCCATTAAGCATCCTGCGCCAGATCCACGACCAGGACCGACAACAACGCCATGTGTTTTTGCCCAATTCACAAAATCACGCACGATTAAAAAATAATCGATGAATCCTGTTTTTTCTATAATTGACAGTTCATAATCTAGTCGTTTGCTCAAGTTTTCTGCTGAATGTTTTTCTTCTTGCGAAATCTCATTAGAGCCGAATGCTTCCTTTGTTGGTTGAGTTGTTTCAGTGTCATCGTTTGCTGGTGGGACATATTCCGCCCCATATCGTTCTTTTAGTCCATTTACGCATAGTTCTCGCAATAGATCTTTGTTGGATTTTGACGCGTCTGTTTGTTTAAATACTGGATAATGGTTTTGTCCATATGGCATGTGGAAGTCACACATTTCTGCAATGATCAGTGTGTTGTCTAGTACATCCTGGCGATCTGGGAAAATTAGAGCCATTTCTTCACGTGATTTTACATAAAATTGATGCCATGGCATGCGCATACGATTTTCGTCATTGATTTTTGAGCCAGTTTGTATGCATAACATCGCATCATGTGCTTCCCAGTCAGATTGTAATACATAATGGCAGTCATTTGTTGCAACAGCACGTATTCCATTTGCATCGGCCAACTTGAGCAATTTTGGCAATATTACTTTTTGTTCATCAATGCCATGATCTTGTACTTCAATAAAAACATTTTCATGCCCAAAATATGAAATTAATTCATCTAATCCCTGTTGTGCTAGATCATCACGACCATCTAACAGCATTTGAGGAATATATCCCTGCAAACATCCTGTAAGACAGATTAGTCCTTCATGATATTGTTTTAGCATGTCGAAATTTATTCGTGGCTTGTAATAAAATCCATCGACATGTGATTGTGATACTATTTTGCAAAGGTTCTGATATCCTGTCAAATTTTTTACAATCAGAACGGTATGATATAGTGGATATTTTGTTCTGTCTGTTATGCTTTCATGATGTAATGCATAACATTCACACCCTACAAGAGGTTTAACATTTGTTTTTTCTGCATGTTTTATAAAATCCGGTATTCCGAAAATATTGCCATGATCTGTCATTGCGACAGCTGGCATTCCTAATTCACTGGCGCGCTTGAACAATCTATCCATGCGGCATGCACCATCTAACAGGCTATAATCCGTGTGTACGTGTAAGTGAACGAAGGATTTCTCTGACATGGCGACATACTTGCATAATGTATAAATTTTTGCAATGGTTATGCACATATAAAAAATGATTTTTTCGATTTATAATATTCTATTAAACCAATGTCATTGGATGATTCGTTGAAAGAATGATATTTTGATGTGGAAATTTTTAATATGATGTTTTTCCCAAAAGGCTTGATTTTTATGGCATAAACTGCAAGTACATGTGATATGGCAAATCCTACTGATATCCGTAAGGGCAAAGTTATAGAATACAACGGTGTACCGCATGTTGTTTTGGAAGTATTGCATCGTACGCAAGGAAGACAGGCGGGGTTTGTGCAGGTGACCATGCGTAATCTGAGCACAGGATCATCGATTGCGGTAAAATTTTTATCATCCGATAACGTGACGTTTTTAACTACCAGTACCGTCACATTGGAATATTCTTATGTTGATGATATGGGTCATCATTTTTTAGACACAACGACATACGAAGATATTTGTTTGCCGAATGATTTGGTCGAGAGCAAAAAAAAGTTTTTGACGATTGGAAAGACATATGATGTATCATGCGTAAATGATAAGCCTGTAGAAATTGTATTGCCAGCTTCAATTGTTATGAAGGTTGTTGAGTCACCAGAGGGTGTGCGCGGGGATACAGCATCTAATGTTCAAAAACCAGCGGTCACAGAGACAGGGTTAGCGTTGCAAGTTCCATTGTTTATTAAGCCAGGAGAAATGATCCGTGTAAGCACAGATGATGGATCGTACATTGGTCGTGCATAGTCCGATCATGTAATTAAAGATTTTTTTAGTCGCGGAGAGATGACAGAGTGGACGATTGTGTTCGACTCGAAATCGAATGTGCCGATAGGCACCGGGGGTTCGAATCCCTCTCTCTCCGCCAGTTTTAATTGATGTTTTTGAGAAAAAAGTTTTTTCTGGTGCGTGCGTCATTTTTAGAAGTGTTTGTAGTAAGGTCGTGCGCATGAGACTCATTCAGATTCTTTTGCTTTTTATGTATTCAAAAAGTTCTATTGTCTATGACAAGATAGTAGTAGACGCCATTTGTTGGGGTATATTTTTAGATTACGAGCGTTTATTAAGGAATAAAACCAAAATCGTAGATTGAGATTTGATTCAGTTGGATAGTAACACGATTACTATCGATTATATTAATTATGCGACTTGTACTAATTTTTGTATATCTGTGTTAAAGAAGGCATCCAAATTATTGGAAATTTTTTCATAATCCCAATTCCACCATTTTATTTTCAATAGTGTTTGAATGATGTCATCGGGAAATCGATTTTTTATCAATTTTGCAGGATTCCCTCCGTATACTGCATATGGCGGGACATCGGATGTGACGACTGATTCTGCTGCAATGACAGCACCATCTCCTATATGAATCCCAGGCGTGATTACTGCATCTCTGCATAACTAAACATCATTTCCGATGACAGTATCACCTTTCGATATCGCGCCCAATCGTTCATTTTTTAATTTTTCTGACCAACAACCACCAAAAATCGGAAATGGATATGTTGTGAAAGTGTCCGTACGGTGGCTTCCACCATTCATTATGAACTTTACATCTTTCGCGATGGCACAAAATTTTCCGATCTTCAGTTTATCGCCGATAAAATCAAATAAATATAAAACATTCTTTTCGAAATTTTCTGAACCATCTGGATCATCATAATATGTGTAATCACAGATTTCTATATTAGGATTTTTTACAACATTTTTAATATAACAAATTTGGTCCAATCCGTCTATTGGATGAATTTTTCTATGGTTTGGTATTTTTGCCCTCATATCATTTCTATTTAGAAATTTATATGTCCATTGAAGAGTATGCTGCATAATATATACGAATCTTTCAAAACGGCACTTAAATCCTCTTTTTATCATATAAATAACTAAAGATGACATCATATTGAAGATTGTTGCGATTGGAAATGTTCGACTGCGCCATAATTATTGGTCTGTTTACTCGAAGGTTCTGTTAATCGATTTCATGTTTTAATTCTTGATGAGATCGTTATGTTGCGTGTTTTTATATTGGTTTTTGCTTGAAACACCATATCTTTGATGTTTTATCTTACACTAGGTAGGGGCAAAAACATATTATGAAGAAATCACATCATTGCAATGAATTGACATTAAGTAATGTTGGAGAGCAGGTCAGGTTGATTGGATGGGTGCATGCGATCAGAAATCATGGAGGTTTGGTATTTGTTGATTTGCGGGATCGAGAAGGAATTACGCAAATAGTGTTCGATACCAAAAATGAGGCATTGCAAGATGTTGTTAGGCTTCGTGATGAGTCAGTGATAGAAATTACTGGTGTTGTAAAAGCACGACCAGCTGATACTGTTAATGCCCGTATGGCGACAGGAGGTGTTGAAGTCGTTGCTGAGACACTTATAATTCATAATATTTGTGATGTCCTGCCATTCCCGATGTCAGATTCAAAAGCAGATCTTGTGGGAGAAGATTTAAGACTGACCTATCGATATTTAGATCTTCGGCGGCAAAAGAATTTCAAACGTTTACAAATGCGTCATCGTGCTACAACAGCAGTACGAAATTATTTAGATGAAAATAAGTTTCTTGAGATCGAAACCCCGTATTTGTTCAAAACAACACCGGAGGGTGCTCGTGAATTTTTAGTGCCTAGTCGGTTGAATCCAGGTTGTATGTATGCATTGGCACAATCACCACAGCAGTATAAACAAATGCTAATGGTTGCTGGCGTTGAACGTTATTATTCATTAGCGCGTTGTTTTCGTGATGAAGATTTGCGGGCAGATCGTCAGCCAGAGTTTACACAAATCGATCTAGAGATGTCATTCGTCGAACGGGAAGATATGTATTCTCTCATTGAGGGTATGTTAAAACGTATCTGGAAAGAAGCACGTGGGATGGATATAAAAACACCATTTATTCGCATGCCATTTCGGGAAGCGATGGATCGATTCGGATCTGACAAGCCAGATACTCGATTCGGTATGGAATTGCATGATGTATCATCAATTTTTGAACATTCTGGGTTTAATGTTTTTGCATCTGTAGTTGCGAATGGCGGCAATATTAAAGCAATTAATGCAACTGGATTGGCAGAAATTTCACAAGGTGAAATGCAGAACTTGGAAGTCATTGCTAAAGCGTTGGGAGCGAAGGGGTTAGCGTATATTAAAGTAGAAAATGACCAGTGGAAATCACCGATATTGAAGTTTTTGTCAGATGATGAAAAACATGCATTGAGTGATGCATTGAACATGCAAAATGGTGATATTGTATTTTTTGCAGCGTCCAAATGGGAACATGCTTGTAATATTCTCGGACGTATCCGATTGGAATGTCGTGATTTAGCAATTTCACATGGTAAGTTGACGATACCTGAAGACCAGTTCAATTTCTTATGGGTGGTAGATTTCCCATTGATGACATACGATGAAGAACAAGGACGATTTGTTGCTACGCACCATCCATTTACATCCCCTGTTCCCGAAGATATTGAATTGTTAAAGACGGATCCTCATTCCGTTCGCGGTCAGCATTATGACATTGTTTTAAATGGCATGGAGCTAGGTGGAGGAAGTATCCGTATTCATCAACCAGCATTGCAAGAGTATGTCTTTAAAGATGTATTGCAGATCCCGACAGATACTGTCAACGAGCGGTTTGGATATATGTTAAAAGCATTTAGTTATGGTGCGCCACCGCATGGAGGAATTGCTCTCGGTTTAGATAGATTGGTCGCTTTATTGTGTGGTACCACTAGTATTCGCGATGTTATTGCATTTCCAAAGACGCAAAAAGGAATTGATTTGATGGCACAAGCACCATGCAAGGCTAGCGAAAAACAATTGCGCGATCTTCATATTAAATTGATTTAAAGAAAGATCATAGAAAAATCAAAACTGCCCATTCGATACAATGGACAGTTTTTT
>CAZPRW010000025.1:8280-10233 GCA_964589405.1 uncultured Opitutales bacterium
AAGAAAGATCATAGAAAAATCAAAACTGCCCATTCGATACAATGGACAGTTTTTTTAAATGTTTTTGAGATGCATTGTTTTTTCTATAACAACCAGCAACTGTACGGAGCCTACGCACCATATTGAGCAGATTCACTTGGGTTTTGTCCAGGAGCATCTTCTAACTTTACAGACACTGCGTTTGAAAGAACTGCACGAGCCAATGTTCTTTGTGTATCTGAGTTTGAAGCTTCTTCTTGCTCCGTTTCCTCGGCGTTGTCATTCGCCGTTGTACCTGTTTTGGATGAATTACTTGTATCTTCAGTTGTTTCTTTTATATCGTTTATTTTATCGTATGCTTGCGATTTTGTGATGCTTTGGTCAGTTGAGTTTGTGGTGTCTCTTGCACTAGATGTTTCGCTTATTCCTACCATGTTTTATCCTTTGTTGCAAATGTAAATCGATCGTAAAGTGTGTATATTTTTCAGCATGTTCGCAATAAAAATCTTGATGATGATGTTTGCCTTTTAAAGATCCCGATAAGATGGTTAGGTCATGTATGATTAAGTGCTGGTGATAGTTTATTGTTTTAGTATTTGTTTGGAAATTCTGTGAATTTATTGTGCCATGGATCATTGTATAAAGTCATGTGTCGTGCTTCGTGATGTATGTGATAGTCAGGATATATCATTTTATTTTGGGCAATACTACAAATCATCAAAAAAAGTATCTATAGAATGTGTACGTCCGTTTTGTGACACGTATGATATTGCATTTTATGATGCTTCAGGACATTGCAGTGGTTGGTTGCGCGAGCGATTACATCCGGCTGATAGTAGTAGTGTGACAGATGAATGGAGCGATGTTTTAAAACATAAGAAGAGTGTTAGAAGGTATCGTTTGAGGTTGACGTCTGGTGGATATTCATGGATTACAGAACACGTTAATACATACTACGATGACGATGTATGTTGCCAATTCATGGTGTATATAGCTAAAGATAATGTTGTATCTATGCGTGTTATGGATGAGCACAATTATTTACAATTTGGTGACCAATTGTTGTTGAAAAACGACAAAGAAAATAGTTTCGAACAATTGTTACGACAAGAACGTGAGTCAAGTGCTATAAAAAGTTTATTTATCAGTATGATTTCTCATGAAATCCGTACTCCATTGGCTGTGATATTAGGAGCGGCGGATTTACTTGGTAATAACCAGGTTGAGCTGTCTGGAAGTGAACGTATAGATTACATACAATCGATAAAAAAATCTGTTAAACGGATCACGCGTACAATGGATGATGTGTTAATATTTACTAAAGTGCAGAATCGTCAATTGCGGTTTTGTCCTGCTAAAAGCGATGTGGTACTATTAATGCATGATATGATTGTTGATGCTGAAGAATTGCATGATGGTAGGAAGATTTTATTGAAGATATCTCGTGGATTTCCTCGATCATTGGCAGTTGATACGACATTGATTTATCATATTGTTTCAAATTTAGTAAGTAATGCTATAAAGTATTCTCCCGCGACGTCGTTGGTAGAAGTAGAGCTCAAATATCACGATGGCAGCTTAGATATTTTTGTCAAAGATCAAGGCATTGGAATTCCTGAGTCTGAGATTGGCGATGTTTTTCGTTTGTTTAATCGTTGTTCAAATGTCGGTAACAATACAGGAATTGGTATGGGATTGTTTATAGTAAAACATTGTGTAATGTTACATGGTGGAACAATTGCAGTAAATTCACGGCAGAATGAAGGTACAATATTCAAAGTCAATTTGCCAGTAAGAATGTAATTTTGCAGCATAAGCTGTAATTTTTCAGTTGTTTTGTTAGTATTTGGCGTGCGTTGAGCTTTAGCTAGTGTTTTTAGTTGGTTGAAGGAGATTTAGTAACGTAAAAAACATCCGACCAGAACAATTCTCATGGTCGGATGTTATCTTATAAATCTTTTTTCTAGAAAAGTT
>CAZPRW010000026.1:0-9970 GCA_964589405.1 uncultured Opitutales bacterium
ATAAAAATGTATCATTCGATATCGATGTCCTGATGGTATTCATCAGTCGTACCATGAATCGAGCATTATGGATGGTTAATAAATGTCCGCCGAGCATTTCTTTTGCTTTAAATAAATGGTGAATGTAGGATCGTGAAAAGTTTTTGCAGCAATAACAATCGCAATTGTTGTCGATAGGGTTTGTATCTGTTCGGAAACAACTATTGTTTATATTAATGAATTCTTTCCCGTCGTTCAAGTATGGATAACATAATGCACCGCCATGTCGCGCTAACCGTGTTGGATGTACGCAATCAAATGTATCAATTCCATGTTTTACGCCATTCCAAATGTCTGTAATTCCGCCAATGCCAAGTAGGTGAGTTGGTCTATTATTATTATTATGTTGGCTGACCATTGCAACAATATCATGCATTTGTTCTTTTGTTCCACCAAGACTACCGCCAATGGCCTGCCCAAAGAAATCATGTTGTGATACGAAGTCAGAACTTATTATTCGTAAATCTTCATAAATTCCACCTTGAATAATTCCGTAAAGGGCTTGGCTGCCATCATTGTTTTTATTAAATGCATTTAAACTGCGTAATTCCCATCGATGACTCCGATTCATTGATTTTTCTGTATATGATTTTTCAACATGGAAAGGCGTGCACTCATCAAAGGTAAGTATAATGTCGGCCCCTAATTTTCGTTGTACTTCAATTGATATTTCTGGCGTTACAACGTGTTTTGATCCATCGATATATGAACGAAAAAATGCACCTTCTTCTGTAATTTTTAATAACGTACGGTTACAAAAATTTGGCAAATTTCTGCGGCCTTTTATTTCATTTGCTACGCCACCATATCCTAAGCTGAATATTTGAAACCCTCCAGAATCTGTCAGCATTGGTTTGTTCCAATTTAACATTTTATGTAATCCACCATTAAGTGCGACGATATCAGCTGTTGGTTGCAACATTAAATGATATGTATTTGATAGCATTATTTCAGCACCAGTGTTCGACAATTCCTCTGTGGATATTGATTTCATTGCGCCTTTGGTGGCACAAAAAATGAAATTTGGTGTGTTTACTACTCCATGTGGTGTGATTAAACGCCCGCATCGTGCTTTACAATCTTTGCTCTGAGATGTTATTCCAAATCCAAAACGTTCAAATGACATATTCCGACTGATTTGAAAACAAAAATGGAAGATGCCAAGCATTCTCTCATCACCGTTGAAAAATTCACTATTGAATTGTGGTGTTTATTATGATGATTTTTCTTAAAAATCGCTTGTGTCATTATCAATACGAGGAACAATATCTATTGTATTAATTAATGATACTTCATCATGTTCTGTTCCTAATGCTTGCAATCGTTTCGCTTGTGGGATTAGACGTGATTCAGCAGATGCCCGCATGTTATTGAATGCTTGTACGCTATCCGACAAAGTTTTTCCCATTTTATTAAAATGCGACATGAATTTCGACAACCGTTTATATAATTCTGTTCCTGTTGTGATGATATCGCGTGCTTCATCTGCTAATCGTTCTTGTTTCCATCCATACGATATTGCTTTTAATAACGCGATCAATGTTGTAGGTGTTGCTAATATTACACGTTTTGACACCCCAAATTCTAATAAATCAGCATTTGCACGGAATGCATCGCTCAAAAAATTTTCACCTGGTAAAAATAATACTACAAATTCTGGACATGATTGAAACTGCGACCAATAATTTTTATCACTAAGAGATTCTATATGTCGTTTTATTTGTTTTGAAAATGTGGCGAGTGCAGCGTTTTTT
Source organism: uncultured Opitutales bacterium (assembly GCA_964589405.1). Lineage (GTDB taxonomy): Bacteria > Verrucomicrobiota > Verrucomicrobiia > Opitutales > JAIRKQ01 > CAZPRW01. The sequence continues at coordinate 1,794 of CAZPRW010000026.1, forward strand.
TCTGATATTGATTGTGCAGATGTTGCTTCAAGATATCCTGTTAATGGTGTTTTAGCGTCGACTACAATAGTGCGTGCATTTGGCAGTTTTATTATCATGTCAGGTCGTATAATATTGCCGTCAGAATCGTTTGTCTGTGCTTGTTCTTCAAAATCGACATGTTCTTGCATGCCAGCAAGTTCTACTGTACGACGTAATTGCATCTCTCCCCATTGTCCACGAACATCCGGCTTACGTAGAGCATTGCATAGATTATTCGTTTCTTCTTGTAGTGCAATATTTGCTTGGTTTGCTAATTTTAATTGTTCTGACAGGCTAGAATATGCATGTTGGCGTTGAGTTTCCAATGTTTGTAATTTTGCATCGAATAATTTAAGAATATCTTCTATTGGTTTTACAGCATTTCCAAAACCTGACTTTGCATCATTCGCCATTGACGAGAACGACTGTTGTGCCATTAAAAGAAATGCTTCATTGTTGTCGCGCAACGCCTTTGCAGATAATTGTTCAAATTGTTCTTTCCATTGTTGCTGCAGAACGTTGTTTTCTGATATTCGTTCATTCGCAACGGCCAATCGAAGTTCACTTTCCGCAAGTTTATGACGTAAATGATACGCCTCTGAAGTTCGCTTTTTCGCAATTATACATGCGATCACAGAGATTATTGCTAAAATGATCAATGCCGCCATAATGGTTTATGCGACAAGACTCATTAAGGATTTTTTCGATGATTCTGATAATTGTCCGAGTGGAGGGCGACATTCGTCAGACGTGATTATTCCTGCTTGTTTCAGAAGGAATTTTACTGGTAATGGGTTGGTCTCTATGAATAACCTGCTCATAGTAGGTAACATAGAATGATACACTGATAATGCATTTCGGAAGTCTGATGCATATGCTAATCGTACCATATTTGACATTTCCCGTGGTTGCAAATTCGACATAACACTGACAACACCAACTGCCCCGAGTGACATAAACGGTAATGTCATAGAATCATTTCCGCTGAATACAAAAAAGTCCTGATTGTTTTGATACGTGATTTTTTCTATACGTGAACAATCTTCAGATGCTTCTTTTATTGCTATAATATTACTGAATTCATCATGCAATTTCATAGCAGTGTCGACACCAATTTCTACACCTGTCCTAGATGGTACAGAATATAGCATGATTGGTTTATCTGTTGTTTTTGCTATTTCACTATAATATTGGTAGAGCCCCATTTGTGTTGGTTTGTTGTAATATGGTGTGACTGCTAACATTCCATCGACTCCGATGTCATGTGCTAATTTTGTCTTTTTGACAGCATGTTCTGTAAGACATGATCCAACACCTGCAAATACTTTAATTCTGTCATTGGCAGCTTCAACAGCAGCTCTTAATAACGAACAGAATTCATTTTCTGTCAGCGCAGGAGATTCCCCTGTCGTGCCACATACGACAACACCATCAACACCACCATTGATTTGTTGTGATATCAAGCGCTTAAAATCATCTATTGCAACGTTTCCATTAATAAATGGTGTTACTAAAGCAGTGTAAACGCCCCTAATCATCATAATAGACCTCCTACAGGACACAAGATGATTTAAATGTTGTGATGAAAAGCAATAGTAAAAATGTCAGCATGTTGCCATGGATTTGTTATGCTAAGCATTAATGGTGTTATTTGTTATTTAATCGACATGACGTGTCTATGATGGGCGTTAAGTGCTTGACTTGTTTTTTTGTAGCATTTATTAATGCACAACCAAGGAGGTTGTTATGATGTCCGGTTTGCAATATTTTTTACAATATTTTACGAAATTATTCGTAGTGATTAGTCCGTTGGCTATCATTGCGTTGTTCGTAAGTATGACTGCTCCATTTACGCCGAAAGAGCGTATCAAGACTGCTAAGGTTGGTACAGCTGTTGCTTATGGAACGATGTTATTTTTTGCCTTAACAGGGAAGGCAATGTTTGAGTTCCTTGGCATTACAATGGGTGCGTTTTACATTGCCGGTGGTATTATCATATTCCTTATAGGTCTTTCGATGTTGCGCACTGAAGAGGCAGAAGAAACTATTACAGAGGAAGAAATTCAGGCAGGTACGTCTACCAAACAGAACAAAGTGGATATATCTATCACGCCGTTCGGAATTCCTATAATTTGTGGTCCTGGATGCATTACTGCTGTTGTTACATTGCAAAGTCAAGCAAATGGTGTTGGACAGTATTTGATAGGATTGTTGGCTGTTACGTCGGTTGCTGGATTGCTTTATTATTTGCTGTTTTTGAGTGCAAAAGGGGCTGGTTGGTTGACTCCAACGATTTTAAAATTGAGCTACCGCTTGTCAGGATTGATATTAGCAGCATTGGCAGTGCAAATGATTGTTACAGGAATGAGGCATAGTGACATTGCCATATTGTCAGAACGTCCTGCCATCGTTGAAAATGTAGAACAACAATAAAATCTATAAGTGTTTTTTTATATTACGGGAGGGTGACTTGCCTTTCCGTTTTTTATTTTTTTTGAATGAGTAAATCTGTCATTGTGCAGGAAGTTACAGATGATCCTGTAGGCATATTGAATCCATTTATAAAATCACGAAATAACATCATTTTCCCTCCTGGTTTTTGAATGCTTCCAATAGACAATATGCCGTCAGCGGTGGATATTTTCAATATATTGGATGTTTCAATTATTGTTCCAGGATTGGCAATATTATTGGCATCTTCAACATGAACATCATCAATTCGCAAAATGATGCCGTTATATTCAATATAAGCACCAATATGCGGAGATAAAGCACGTGCTCTATTTTTTAACATTTGTGCAGATTTGTTAAAATCTAACATGCCATCTGATTTGTTCAGTTTTCTAGTAAATGTAGCTGCATTATGATCTTGTTCATGTGAGATGACAGCATTTCGACAGATCGCATCAATGTTTCTTTCTACAATTTTTGGAGAAATGTTTGCTAATTTTTTTACTACATCTGAATAATCGTCATTATTATCAATTGATACTTCTATTATGTCGACAATATCTCCTGCGTCCATTTCTGAAACAATATTCATGAGAGATATTCCTGTAGTTTTTTCTCCACATGCTATTGCTGTTTCTATAGGTGATGCACCACGATATTTTGGTAATATAGATGCATGTAGATTATAGATTCCAAGTTCAGGAAATGCTAATATATCATTTGATAAAATATGTCCATATGCCATTACGAAAATCAATTCGCAATTTAAATCACGCATCCATTCTATCGTCGCACTATCAGGACGTGTAGGTGTCAACAATGGTATATCGTGTTCGTTGGCATATTGCGAAATGATTGTTTTTTGAACATTTTGCCCACGCCCTTTTGGTTTATCTGGTTGACTGATAATTCCGACAACATTTATTCTATCATCGTGCAACATGTAATCCAATAGTGGTATTGAAATGTCATGTGAACCAAAAAAAACAACATTTGCTGCCATATTGTTATTCCTGTGTCGATAGTATTACTTCGCAAACATATTCGATCTCATCTCGTTGTAACTCTGGGAAAATTGGTAAACTAATGACATCATTTGCTACAATTCCAGCGTTTGCTGTAAGTTTTGTATTTTTTTGATGTTTCATAAAACATTCTTGGCGATCGAGAGGGATAGGATAATATACATTGCATCCAATGTTATGTTGACGCAATATTTGCAACATATCGTTTCTCTTATTATTTTCTATCCTTATTGTGAACTGATTCCATGTATGTAGATTCCGATCAGTTTCTGTTGGCAAAATAATATTTTCGCAAGCTGATAACATGTTGATGTAATAATCAGCATTCTTGCGTCGTTGTTTTATATATTTATCGATATATGGCAGTTTAAGATTTAATAATCCTGCTTGCAGAGTATCTATACGGAAGTTCCCTCCAATATAATGATGATGATATTGTGGTCGCATGCCATGCATCCGTAATATTGTCATTTGTTCGGCGATATTGTCATCATTGGTACACACTAACCCGGAATCTCCAAATCCGCCGAGGTTCTTGCTAGGGAAAAAACTAAAGCATCCAATCGTTCCAAATGTTCCGCTTTGTTGGCCATCTCTCGTAGCTCCAAACGATTGAGCGCAATCTTCTATTACAGCGATATTATATTTATTGGCTAATGATATGATTGATTCAATTTCTGCCATTTGTCCGAACAAATGTACAGGAATGATCGCTTTTGTCCGTGAAGAAATCTTTTTTGCAATATCATCTATTGAAATATTAAATGATATAGAGTCGATGTCGGCGAATATTGGTGTTGCTCCGAGTCGAGTGATACATCCTGCTGTTGCAAAAAATGTAAATGATGGACAGATTATTTCATCGCCAGGACCTATATTCAACGCCATTAATGCGACCAATAATGCATCTGTTCCAGAAGACACCCCGATGGCATGTTTTACGCCGAGATAATTGCTAATATTTTTTTCAAATTTTTCTACTTCATCTCCTAATATAAATTTTCCTGAATCGAAAATTTCAGAAAATTTTTCTATAGCAAGTTGTTTTATATGTTCGTTTTGTCGTTTTATGTCAAAAAGAGGAACATTCATGATGAGCATGCTTGACCACTTTTGATAACTTTCAAGAAAATTATTGAAAACAATATGTTTGGAATGTGTAAAATTTGATTTTCGTATAATACAAAGAATCATTGTGATGTGATTTTGAATTAACGTTAAGTATATTCTAAGATTTGTTGTGTTCGATTGTGTTAATGAAGTCATGACTTTTTTGAAAAGTTTTGAAAAGGTTGATTTTTGTGTGATCAAATGTGTAATTTCTACTTTGTTATTTTTAATGTTATCTTCGATAAAATATCTTGAAATGTTTTTGTTGAGAATTAACCTAATGGCTGTTTTTTAGGATAAAAATATGGCAACTAATATTGCAATAAATGGGTTCGGCAGAATTGGCCGTTTGGTATTCCGTGCATTAGTAGGTTCGGGAAAGTTCGGAAAGGACATTAATGTTGTTGCGATTAATGATCTTGTTCCAGCTGATAATTTGGCGTATTTATTAAAGTATGATTCAATACAAGGCCGTTTCGATGGTGAGGTTTATGCGGATGGCGATGTGTTGGTTGTAAATGGTCATCGCATTAAATGTTTGGCTATCAAGGATGGCCCAGCAGCTATGCCATGGGGCGAAATGGGAATAGATATTGTTGTTGAGTCGACCGGATTATTCACTCAAGATGAAAAAGCAGAGGGGCATTTGAAATCTGGTGCGAAAAAGGTAATAATTTCAGCTCCTGGGAAGGGGGAACGAGTAAAAACTGTTGTTATTGGTGTTAATGACAATACTCTTACTAAAGACGATAATATTGTTTCAAATGCATCTTGTACGACGAACTGTTTAGCTCCGATAACAAAGGTAGTATTGGATAATTTTGGAATTATTGAAGGATTGATGACGACTGTACACAGTTACACAGCGACACAAAAGACAGTAGATGGTCCATCCGCAAAGGATTGGAAAGGTGGAAGAACGGCAGCGTTGAATATTATTCCATCGACGACAGGTGCTGCAAAGGCGGTAGGGTTGGTGTTACCAGAGGTCAAAGGAAAGTTGACAGGAATGGCATTCCGGGTTCCTACTCCTACGGTTTCTGTTGTTGATCTTACTGTTCGTACGGAGAAAAAAACGTCGTATGATGAGATTTGTCATGCTATGAAGTTGGCATCAGAAACAACATTGAAAGGAATTTTGGGCTACACGACTGATGAGGTAGTTTCAAGTGATTTTATTCATTGTTCGTTGTCATCGATTTTTGACGCAGGTGCTGGAATTGGACTATCCGATCAATTTTTCAAATTAGTCAGCTGGTATGACAATGAATGGGGTTATAGCTGCCGTTGTGTTGAGTTGATCAGCAAGTTAGCCGCATTAATGTAATACTAGTAGGGTTATTTGAATTATAAATATCGCACCTTCTATTTTAGTTGGTGCGATTTTTTTGGTTTGTTGATAGTTGTTGTATGACAAAAGTTTGTTTGTCACGATACTTCACATTGAAGTAATGCCTTCTTTGAAAAAATATTATTCATTGTTTTGGATGCTATTAAGTGGATGTAACAAATTCCTATTTAACTTGATCATTAACGAAATGACGTACACATGATATTGTCAAAATATACATTTCAACTATCATAAAACGCGTCTATAACCAGCAGGAGTGGATGTCTGAAGTAATTGAAATGCCTTATTTTAAAGGATTTCAATGTCTAATTAATTGATATGCTGTAATGATTAATGATTATATTTTTTATAAGCTCTCATTAATAAATATGGCAATAAGCCTATTAAAATGTTTCCACTAAATATTGTCATGACATAGTTAATTTTATTGCTAATGCCAATATTATCCGGCGGATAATATCCTATTATATAAAATAATAAACATATTATCATTGCGGCTCCTGCGACACAACACATTCCGACATGTCCGAATGGCACTTGATATGCTCGTTGAACATCTGGACATTTGAATTTCAGGATGATTCCTGCCAAAAATAATAATATATACATCAATAATGTAAGTTGTGATGTCATTACAGTTAACATCCAGAACGCTGCATTGATTGATTCTGCCAGCATGAAAACGATAGATAATGCAGATGCCATTACAGCTTGCGCTATCATAATATTTACTGGCATATTATGTTTGTTGACTTTGTTGAAAAATTTTGGCAAATCTCCATTTTTTGCTGCTGCATGTAATGATCTAGGCGGCCCTGATACCCATGCGCAGAACCACGCTACTGTTCCTAAAACAATCGCCCATGATAATATTGGAGTCCATTGTGACAGTCCAAATTCCGATAAAAACTTTGATAATGCTTGTATTGCTCCCGCATTCATCAAAATATCATCAGGAGGAATGACCATGGCGATTCCTAATGTTCCTAATATGCTTACGAATAGTATCAATGCCGATGATAGAAAAATAGCTCGTGGATATTTTTTTTGCGGATTATAAACGTCTTGTACGTGATTTGCTGACATTTCAAGTCCTGCGAACCCTAGTAATACTCCAGAAAATAATGCAACACTGCTTGCTCCTGAAATATTTGGTTTTAATGCTGCCCATGATAATTCTATTTCTAATGGTTTGCCAGAAATTAACCAAACTATGCAAAATATTACTATTAATAATACAGGCAGTAATGTTCCTAGAATTCCGCCAACAGAACTTACTAATCCTGTCAATTTTACACCATTCATTGTTAATAGTGTTCCTCCCCAAATTATTGAGAGGACAATTGTTAGAGTAAATGCGGTATTGTCAGCAAGACTAGGGAAAATTCCATATGCTAATGTGCTTGCAATGAATGATAATGATGCAGGGAAACAAATAAAATTATTGGCATTTTGTAGCCATACTGCAAATAATCCAGCGTTTTTTCCAAGTGCTTTTGTTACCCAGTGATAAATTCCTCCATCGCCAGGGAACCCAGATGCGAGCTCTGCTGATACCAGAGCAGTAGGGATCAAAAATGCCACCGTTGCTAATAAATAAAATACAAGCATAGATAGCCCGTATGGCGCAATTGCAGGCAATGATCGTACATTAGCAATCGCCACGAAATTTATCATGACCAGAGCAAATGTTCCTATTGCACGCTTATTTTTCCGATCCATTATGAAGTTTTCGGTAAAAAAAAATCTTTATTTTTCAAGACATTATTCATGAGATCTTTGTGTGTAGGAAATTAACAGTAAGATGAGTCTCATATTTGCTTAATATAAAATGTGTTTTGTGTTTCCCCAAGCTTCGATTGGTAATTTTTTGCATTGACTAGCAAAAAAATATTTTGCATTTTAATGGTTATATGGATGATGTTAGATTGTATGGAGGTTGTTACGAAGGTGCTGGATCGTTTTCAACTCAAAATGTATCATTTGATGAAGATCGTAGTATTCGTAATGTACATAATTTTGGAGAAAAATTTTGTGATTTTGTAAGAGAAATTAGTGACAGATTTATCTTAAAAGGCGGAGAAAACGACGAAAGTGACGAAGATCAATTTTTTGATGTAAAAAATCCTCTTTATGGTGTGTATGGCAGCTTTTCTAAAAACATATTATCTGGTTCTATTTTAGAATTTGTTATTGACTGTATTAATGCTTGTGGTGAA
>CAZPRW010000027.1:0-9435 GCA_964589405.1 uncultured Opitutales bacterium
ACGCTGTTGTGCGAGAGTAGATTGTCGCCGGGTTTCGGTTTTATGTTCTACTGTTTTACAGTGTAAAATTCTCGCCTAAATAGAATTTTTTGCTATTTTCGTCGTTTAATAACTTATCACTGCTGCCTTCGCACAGAATATTGCCATTGTACATAAAATATGCTCTGTCGACGATTTTTAATGTTTCTCTCACATTGTGGTCGGTGATTAGCACCCCGATGCCTTTGTTTTTCAATGATAAAATGATTTGTTGTAGATCAGCTACACTGATAGGATCGACACCACTAAATGGTTCATCCATTAATAAAAATTTAGGGTCTGTGATCAATGTACGTGCGATCTCTAACCTGCGACGTTCTCCTCCACTAAGAGTATATGCCATTTGGTCGCGCAGAAATGAAATCTTCATTTCTTCCAAGATATTATTCACACGATCAATTTGCTCATTTTTCGATATTGGCAAATATTCTGCTACACCCATTAAATTTTCCCATACTGTCAATTTTCTGAAGACAGATGCTTCTTGTGGCAAATATCCTATTCCTATTCTGGCACGTTTGTACATTGGATAGTTGCTAATTACTGTATCATTGCATGTTATCGTTCCACTATCGGCAGGGATCATACCAATGATCATATAGAATGTCGTTGTTTTTCCTGCACCGTTGGGACCGAGCAGTCCGATGATTTCACCACTGTTAATCTTTACTGATACATTTTTTACTACTTCACGTTTGTTATATTTTTTTTGTAGTGATACAGCTAATAATTGATGTTGTGCCATGATTACTAATTATTGGTTCTTTTCAGAATGTTGTTGTACTGTTTCTAATGTTATGGATGAACGTTTGGTTCCAGCTGATGTGTTTGATATTATTTTCCCATTTGTGTTGTCAAATGATAGTTTTTCAGAACATATTGTTCCTTGTGTAGGATCACAGACAGTAGCATTTCCTTCTAGAATAATTATATTTTTTGCAGGAATCATAGTTATGCAATCAGCATTGCCATTATGAGTATTAGTTTTAAACCGTGCATGTCCACGGGCAACAACTTCTTTTATCGATTGCATATCATTATTGCCGGACATTAAATTATCGTCATTGTACAGTACGACATAGATACTATCGCTAGATAGATCGAGGTTGTCGTTATACATTCGTGCGGAATCAGAAAAGTTCATGACTATGCACTCGCCGTCATCTTGCACTGTCAAATGATCGCTGGTGATTGATATTTCATTTGCATGCAAACATGACAAGATTATTGCAAAACATACTGGTAAATATTTTTTTATGGTTGGAGCTCCTTATTATTAGTATTGTTGATTTTTACGTGTACATTACTGTGTGTGACCAATGTTCGTGTTTTACCAAAGAATTCCCATTGATTAGCATCTGCCATAAAATTACTTCCAGTGATTTTAATTGGTGTATCACTATGTGCATATTGTTCCGATGGTTCAATCAAAGCATATTCACTCTTTGCAGAAACTATATGTTCTGGTGATGTCGTATTTGGAAGAATTATCTCTGCATTCTGTACTGAGAATCGAGAATTCTCATCCATTATTGCTGATGTTCCAATAGTTTTGAATGACAAATGTCCTGATTGGTCAAAAATTGGTAATGAGAAATCATAAATTGGAGTGTCGACCAACGCTTGAGAGCTTGTACGTGCTTCTGATGAGGGAGATATCAGTATTGCGATAATAGCTACTATTAAAAATTTAAAGCATGTGCGATGACGATTTATAACATTCATACCATTAATAAATAGTTATTAGCAGCAATTAAAATAGTTCAATATAAAAACTATTCTAAGAGAATTTTTTCCAGAATGATGGCATGAATAATGTAATAATTGCGAAAATTTCTACACGACCAATTATCATCAATCCACTATGTATTAATTTTGCAAGTGTTCCAATTTCAGAATAATTTGTAAACGGCCCGAATTCATAAAGCCCTAATCCTATATTAAAAAAGCTGGATATTGATGACAGAATAATCCCTTGAAAACTTATGTCATTCATTGTCATTGATAGGATGGTTGTCCCAATAATAAGGAAAAACAACGCGAATAATATATATGATTTAGCAATATTTTCTTCATGGTGAGAAATTTCTTGTTTATTAAAAAATAATCGTAATACGACATGTGGACGGAATGATTGAGTCAATGTTTTTCTTATAGATTTTATGGCAATAGCAAGTCGTGAAATTTTTATTCCGCCAGCGGTAGACCCACTACAACTGCCACATAACATCAATAATACGAATATTAAATGAGATGGGATCGGCCAATTGTTGAGGTCTTGTGTTGCGATCCCTGTTGTTGTAGCAATAGATACTACATGGAATATTGATGATGATATTTTTTCTGGCATCGTTGCTGCATTAGAAGATAACAATTGAATTGCGATTATTATAATGCTGGTAGTACATAATAATGTAATATACCATAATGACTCTTCATCATGTATAAATCGCTTATACTTTCCGCGGATCAATTGTATTATTATTATAAAATTTGTACCACCTATTAACATCATAATGATTAATATGGCTTGTATGATGTTTGAATTTACAATGAGTGCTTGTGCTTGTCGTGATATGAATCCGCCGGTTGATATTGTTGTCAATGATGTGCATATTGCATCGAATACTGGCATGCCAGAATAATATAGGCCAACACTGCTGACAACTGTCAAAATTGCATAAAGTAGGATTATGGATGTTATTATTGTGCGCGCGGTAGTTTCAGCTGAATCCCTATCATTGATAGATAATCCGCTCAAACATAATGATTTTGTCTTAGCACCTAATAGTGGTAATAAGACAGCGAAGAATGTGAGAGTGCCAAATCCGCCTATCCATTGTGTCATGCTACGGAATAATAGTAAACTTGCAGGGAATTTATCAGTGAAATTAAACACCGATGTTCCGGTTGTCGTAAATCCTGATGTTGATTCAAATATGGCATCTTGAAATGTGCAATTTGGTAAGATGAATAAGTATGGTAATGTCCCAATGAGTATAGCTAGTATCCATCCTGTCCCGATTATTGCTAATATTTCTCGCTGGAATACATTGTCGCTATGGTTGCGTGATATTATCCAGAAAAATATGGCGATTGCAATGCTCGCAAAACAACAAAATGTCCACTTTGACAATAATGCATTATTTGCGTCGATGAAATATTGTGTGATTAGTGATGCAAAGAACATGCATGATATGATTGTTGCGACAACAGATAATGCGCGTAGGACAATTTTATTGTTCATTGTGTTATTGTGATATGTGTAAATAAAAATGAATTATGCGGCCAGTAAAAATGTGAAAATCTGAGCAATAGAATGGTTTTAAAGATTAATATTTCACATTGTTGATTTTTTTTATCTTAAATTTTTTGTGTTGCAAATATGCGGTCGATGAACTTGCAAAAGAACACCCAACCCAATGCTTTTCCATTGAAAAGCAGAAAATTTGCCGCTGCTGTTCGCGAAAAATTATGGCACCCCCACGGGGAATCGAACCCCGGTTTCTGGAATGAGAATCCAACGTCCTAGCCGCTAGACGATGGGGGCATGAACTTCTAAAACCTAAGAACAAACAATCATCAATTAATACATTGTCAATACACAAAGTAATAAAACATCAGTGTTTTCGGTAGTAAATTTTGTGATACAGTAGGGTGGAGATTGTTTGTTTATGCTGAATAGTGCCTTGCTTGAAAATTTTTTCAGAATTATCGACTCTATTAAAATTTATCATTAATCTATGTTTGAGAAAAACATGTATGTCGAATGTGGAAGGCATGTTTTGTTGTGTTTGATTTTTATTTTTGTTTACGTTTGATTTCAAAAAATGTTTGTAATAGTTGTAAACATTCTTGTTCCATTATTCCTGAACGTATGATCGGCCGATGATTGACATATGGTAGGTTCTGTAGTGAAAATGCACTGCCCAAACATCCCATTTTTGTATCTTTTACACTGAATATTACTTCTCCGACCCTGCTCATGATCGTCGCTCCAGAGCACATAGGGCATGGTTCTTTTGTGACGTATAATTTTATATCGTTCAATCTCCAATCACCGATGATGGATGCTGCTTTTGTCATCACAATCATTTCAGCATGTGCAGTGGGATCATTTAATGAAATTACTGCGTTATGGCCAGACGCAATGACTTCATCTCCTAAAACTGCTATAGCGCCAATTGGAGTTTCTCCATTATTCCATGCCTCTAATGCTTGATTATATGCCAATGACATGAAAAAAACGTCATCCTTTTTTAATGCAGATGGAAATTTTTTTTCAAATGGGCAGTCTGTTGTCATGGCAATTGGATGATGTACTTCTTTTTAATATGGCAATGGATACTGCGAGCACAGATCGATGACTTCTGATTTTACCTTTTCAATAGTTGTTGTATTTGTGATATCGTGTAATATTTGCGTTATCCAATCTGCTATCATTATCATTTCTTGTGTTTTCATACCACGTGTTGTGACAGCAGGTGTTCCTAATCGCAACCCACTTGCTAAGAAAGGAGAGCGTGTTTCATTAGGTACAGTATTGCGATTTGTTGTGATATTAGCACTTTCTAGTGCGTTTTGTGCATCTTTTCCTGTTATATTTTTATTTACTGTTCTCAGGTCGACTAACAGCAAATGATTATCTGTCCCTCCTGTTACAATATGATATCCATTGACCATTAATCTTTGTGCGAGTGTATGAGCATTCGTTATTACTTGTCGTTGGTATTCTTTGAATGATGGCATTAATGCCTCTTTAAAACATACTGCCTTCCCTGCGATAACATGCATCAATGGACCGCCTTGTGTGCCTGGGAAAACAGCAGAGTCGATCGATTGTGCATATTCAGATTTGCACATTATGATACCACCACGTGGCCCGCGTAATGTTTTATGTGTAGTGCTTGTTACGAAATCACAATATGGCACTGGGCTAGGGTGTAGTCCTGTAGCTACTAATCCTGCAATATGTGCAATATCAGCCAACACGAGAGCACCATTTTTATGTGCTATTTCAGATACTAGTTTGAAGTCGATTATTCTTGAATATGCTGATGCTCCTATTGTTATCAATTTCGGGTGTTCTTTTTTTGCAACATCTGCCATTTCTTGATAGTCAATATATCCTGTTTCATGAGATACATTATAATGGACGACATCGTACAAAATTCCACTAAAATTTTTAGGATGTCCATGTGTTAAGTGTCCTCCATTTTCTAACGACAGCGTTAATATTTTATCGCCTGGTTTTAAACATGATAAATAGACTGCAGCATTTGCTTGGCTGCCAGAATGTGGCTGTACGTTGACATGTTCTGCTCCGAATAATTCTTTTGCGCGGTCAATTGCTAATTGTTCGATATTGTCGACATTATTGCAACCGCCATAATAACGTTTCCCAGGATATCCCTCTGCATATTTATTTGTCAGAACACTTCCGACAGCTTCCATGACTGCTTGTGATGTAAAATTTTCAGATGCGATTAATTCGATGTGTTGGTTTTGTCGTTGGCGTTCATTTTCGATACAGTTAAAAACGTCATTATCTGAAAACATTAACGATGATTTTTCCATGGAAATTCCCTCCGAATTATTTTTTGATCAACTATATAAAATTTTTTCAAATTGCAACATGCATACAATCATTTCCTAACCATTAAGGAATGATCAACTGTTGTCCGACTTTCAATGTTGTGCTATTATGCAAAGTTTCTTGATTTGCTTGCATGATATTTTTCCAATATTGTGGATTCCCGTAATAAATTGTGCTTATGGACGATAACGTTTCGCCTGGTTGGACAGTATGTTTGATTGGTGTATGTTGTCGCAACATTTGATATTGTTTTGACAGGACATTTAATCTATTAGTAAGGTCAGATATTTGTGATTTGTAGGAGGCAATCTCCTGTTGATGCGATATGTTTTGTTGTTGTAGGGTAGCATTTTGGTTTTTTAATGCTCTTGCGATTTCGATCATCTCCGATTCTGAATGCATGTTGTCATTGTGTGCAGGAAACGATTTTAAAAAGTTCTTTTTCGCTGTGTTTATCAAATTATTTGCTATCCGAATATCTGATGCATTGTTTGATTGTTCGGAATAACATTTTAGAAAATACATTGCGCCTATCGGGTCATTACGTTGGTCTATGCACAATGTTCCTAATAATAAATACGATTCAGGTGATTTGTCGTATTTTCGTGTTACTGACAATAAGTGAGAGTACGCGCCGTCGTAATCCCCAGTGCGAATGCAGCGTGTTGCTGTGACAAAATCACGATCGTTTTGTTCTTGATTTTTGCTGATCGATGGGAGTTTGCTACATGCTGTCAACAACAAGAACAAAAAGACCGCCATAACAGTGACCGTCTTCGAGCTAGGATGTCTCATTCCTGTCGGAAAAAACAATTAATCTTCCGGTTTTGTTTTTGGCATACCGATGACAGAGCTGTTCTCTGTCCACAAACCGCGTTTTTTCAATAAATCGACACGTTCATGACGTTTTAATACGCTACGTTTATTGGCTGCTCCACCACTACTTCTTGTAAAACTTGGATGTTGTGTCATATTTGATACCTTGTCGATTTTAGAGCACACTAAAACATGGAAGTTGTGAAAATCAAGTTTTTTCCAAACCTGCTTATAGTTTTTCCTATTAGTTCTATCATGATCATTTGTGCAATAATTGTTTTTGTATCAATTTGTCGCGCAATTATTCATAGCATCTTATTTTAGATGCAAATTTATTGTTAATTGACAAAACAGTGTTATTTGGTAAGATCCGCCACGATGATGGGTAGGATTTGCAGAAAACTATTACAGTTGGGTAATATTTCTTTGTGCGTGGTTGCTGGTATGATATCTTCAGTCGCTTATGGTGAGAATAATTATTCGATATCAAGCGAAGAAACCGCAGCGAAAAATATAGACATTAGCGATGATGCTTCGTTGACGTTTAAAGACGCTGATAAAAACAAAGGCAGTTTAAACATTAGTAGCGGTGATAGTAGTTCGCTTAATGCAATATCTTTTACAAATGGTACTACTGCTGCTGGCAAAACATTTACAATAATAAATAATAAATTGTCAGATTCGCAGTTGATTAATGTAGACAATACTTATTCAAATTCATCAGGTTCTTGCAACGCATCAGCGATTGATTTGACCGGAATTAGCGGTGTTACTGGCAAAACATTCACAATATCATTACCAACGACTGACAAAACTTATTCGTTTAGCTCAACTGCTGGTTCAACTGGCTCAACTTCTGGTTCAACTTCGTCAGGGACTTATGCTACAGTGATAGGATTGCCGAACAGTAAAAGCGCAAATGTAAATTGTGTTAAAATAAGTACAGCAGACGATTCTGGTGAAACAGCGCAATTAAATTTTTCAGCAACTGCAACTGGCGGCACTACTTATTCTGGTGCTGCAGTTTTTGGTACAGGGCATGCTAATATCAGCGGCGAAATGAAATACTGGACGATCGGTGATCTTGGTAAAGGCAGTAATTTGCTTGTTGTGGCAAGTGCTGGTGAGACTGGCAATGAAAATGCTGGTGAGACTGGCAATGGAGCAGGAATGTCATATGCGACAATTTTTGGAGCAGGATATTCATTTGGCAATATAAGTTTTGAGAATTGGACGATAGGAAATGTGGGGGCAGGTTCTGAATTAGCATCGCAATGTGCTGGCAGTATTGGTAGCTCGCATTCTACAATTTTTGGAACAGGGAAAGCATATCTTACCTCTGCAAAGACAATAGATTTTAAAAACTGGACAATTGGAACAATAGAAGGTATCGTAAGTGACGATGCTGAAACCAAATTAACCTCAGTAGGACAATACAGCTCAGTTTTTGGTGCTGGATATGCTGAATCAACTAATGAAAATGCAAGTATAAATTTTTCTGGTTGGAAAATTGGCAATCTTGATGTTGATAACAAAAAAAACAGTATTGGCAATAATGTCACGATAAGTTCAGAAGGAAAATATACTACCATTTTTGGAGTAGGGTGTGCAGAATCTGAAAATGGCAAAGAGATGACTTTCAGCAGTTGGGAAGTGGGTGACATCGGAGCAGGCGCGAAGTTGGCGTCAGCTGCCGCTGATATTTCCGATTATTCCGTTTCTAGTATTTTTGGAGCAGGGCATGCTATTGGGTCTGCTAATTTCAGTGGATGGAAGATAGGGAATTTCGAAAAAGATGTGATATTGGAATCAACTTCTGAAAACTCGACAAAAGATAATACAAAAAATTTTGTTTATTCTAGATCTAGTATTTTTGGAGCTGGCAAGGCGGAATTAAAAAACGGCGAAAATATAACTTTTAGCGGTTGGGAAATTGGCAATATTGGTGCAGGCGCGCAAATTGGCGATATTGGTGCAGGCGCGCAATTGATGTCAACTGCAACTGCTATTGCTAGTACGAATTCTTATTCTCAATCTAGTATATTTGGAGCAGGATACGCGTCAGGTGCGAAGTTTCAAAATTGGAAAATCGGATCTATATTTGAAAATGCTGAATTGACATCAATTGCGACATCTTCTTACTTTCCTACACAATACATTAGCAAAACGTCAAAGAAGGCTTGCTCTAGTATTTTTGGAGCAGGGTATGCGCAAGCGTCTAGTAATTTCAGCGAATGGACGATAGGCGTTATAAGAAAAGCTATATATGAAGACGGTCAAGGCGGTGGAGTTAAATTGATATCTGCATCGTATGCTGCTAGCAACGTTTGCGATAATTATGCATATTCTTATTCTAGTATTTTTGGAGCAGGACATGTTTGGAACGGTGGTAATTTCAAGAACTGGAGTATCGGTGACATAGTGTCTGAATCGATATTGATATCAACATCTTATAGTACGGTATCCGCTCAGCAATCAGCTACAGGTGGAGATTATGACGATGATTCAATCCCTTCTCCTTACTCTAGCATTTTTGGAGCAGGACGTGTGTATAATGGGAAAAATTGCAGTGATTCGACGAGCTTTTGTAATTGGACAGTCGGTAACATAGAGGATAATGTCACATTGACATCAACAGCCAATGTTATGCCCGCATCAAAAGATGAGAATCAAGAAGAGTTAAAATCTTCTCCTTATGCTAGTGTATTTGGAGCAGGCGAAGTAAAGATAAAGGATAATGAAGAGATAAATGATAATGAAAAACCCTCTATTAATTTTAGCAATTGGACGATAGGTAATGTTGGTGACAACGTGACACTTACAAGCAATGCAAACAATAATGAAACTGATGCAACATCTGCTTATTCTTCTGTTGTTGGAGTAGGATATGCAGAAGGAAGCAATGTTCAGGTGAAAAACTGGACAATGGCATTTCAGGGTAATTCTGTTGTTGCGAGTACAGCATCAGGAAGCGATGCATACAT
>CAZPRW010000028.1:0-9277 GCA_964589405.1 uncultured Opitutales bacterium
TGTATAATTGTTTCTGACAGCCAATAATTTCCCGACCACATAAAAGATTAATGATAATATCAAAACGACACTGACAAGTGCAAATGGCATTTGCTTGTCACCGATTTCTTTCAGTCCATTATAAATTTGTACAGAAACAACATTATTGTAGTCGAAAATCAATGGTACGCCCAATTCCGTGAATGACCAAATAAACACCAATGTTACACCAGCGAAAATGCCAGATCGCATCAATGGAAATGTGATCTTAAAAAACCTGCGTAATCCATGATATCCCATGCATCCCGCTGCTTCGTCCAAAGAAGGATCGATGTTAGCCAACGTTGATACTAGGTTTAGATATAGAATAGGGTATAGGCTTATAGCGTTTAATACACACATTCCTATTAGTTTGTATTCACCTAGCCAGTCGATCAATCCTGTTGAGTCGATGATCCCAAGTTTTAATAATATAGCATTGAGCATGCCACGGACTCCAAAGATATGATTGATTCCTATGGCGCCGACAAATGGTGGTAACATTATTGGCAGCAACACTATATTTGTAAAAATTTTTTTCCCTGGAAATTCATAACGATCTGAAAAATATGCCAACGGAAGTGCTATTATAAATGCTAATGTTGTTGTTACTGTCGCTAGTATTACTGAATTTCGTATGCTGATTAAATATAACCTATTTTCAAATACTGCTTTGATATAATCTAATGTAAATGCGCCATCTGTCCCTGTAAACCCACCACGCAATACTTGAGAAATTGGCCAAACAAAAAATGCTGCAAATAACAAACATGCGACACAGAAAACGGCTATAGAACACTTTCTCACCTGTAGAGAATGCAACTAGTTAAAAAAATCTCATTGGCAAGGCATAATGAGATTTTTTTATTAGAACGAAATATTGTTCTGTATTACCAGGATGTGTTTTCGTTGATTTCGATTGATTCATCGACTTCATCATCGAAGTCGGACAAATCAAGTTCTTCGTCATTTTTCATTTCATCATCGTCATCATCAAGGCTATAACCAGTCGGTACGTAGTCTAATATTGACATGATTTCATCAAAGACATGCATTTTTATTCCAGAAATGTACCGTTCTTGTTGTTCAGCATGAAGAATATCTTCTATTTCCTCTATATTAAGAGGCTGTTGAAAATCTAATGTTGCATTTAGCAATTTTACTCGCAGTGCAATAACATGGTCCAAAAATTCAACAAACGGCCCTTCTTGTTCCCCTAATACATTTGGCAGTCCGAAGATCGACTCACGTGGATTGAAGATATTATCCTTCGTTTCAGTAATTCGCAACATCTCTTTAGGAGTTTCTTTGTCGATTGAGAACAATACAAGAGCATTATTAACTACTTCATCTTTTAATCCATATGGTCGCAATGCTGATAATAAATCCGCAACACGTTCCAATTGTTTTGGATCAAGAATGCCAGCATATTCTGTATCACAATGTACATCATCGCTTGATTCGTGTACCCACCAGTTATAATCTTCACCCAATCGAATTATGCACCAGCTATTCTTGTCAGTTGTCATCTTATTACCTATATATAAAAATCTCCTCTGTAAGTAAAAAAAGTTATCCGTAAAGAAAAATATAAGTATCTATTGATTTATGAAACATTTAATATGCAATGTCTGTCGTTTTGTACTTTAAAAAGCAGCATTTAAAACGTAAAGATTTAATATTAAATATTAGTTGAAGTCAAATTTTGGATAAATGATGCATTTTTATACATTTTATTGTGTGTGGTGTAATTTAATAATGCTTGATGTTTTCATTGATAAAATAAAAATAACGTTGACATTATTGCCGTCTTCAACTCAGATGGTGATATGGTCCGTTGAGTGTAATTGTTTTTGTTGAAGAACGGATACGTGTATGCGCTTTATAGATTTGAATAGAAAACGAGAGGTTGGGGCTTCTTGTATATTTATTACAGTAGGTGATTTTAATATTGTTATTGATTGTGGGACTAGCCCGAAGTACATGGGATATAATGCATTGCCTGATTTTGAAAAGATCGGAACGTCTGTAATCGACTTAGTATTGATATCGCATTGTCATTTAGACCATGTTGGTGCATTGCCGTATTTTATGAAGCAACAGCCACAGGCACGTGTCCTTATGTCGCAAGCTTCGCATATGGTTTTACCACGTATTTTAAACAATTCAATAACTGTAATGAAGTTACAAAAGGATGAGTTTGGGATAAAAGAATATCCACTTTATACACAATTTGACATAGAAGCATTAGAAGAGTCTATTTTGCCGATGCAATTTGGAAGAACACGTACATTGGTAAAGGACAATGATGAAATAAAAATAACATTTTATAGTGCAGGGCATGTTGTTGGAGCGAGTTCAATTTTGATAGAGCATAAACATCGCAAGATTTTTTATACTGGTGATGTTCTGTTCCGCGATATGTATACATTGAATGGTGCAGAGTGGCCAGAAGGACATATTGATACTGTTATTACAGAAACTACCCGTGGTAGCACTAAGCGAACAAAGGATAATAGTGTCGATAAAGAAATTGATAGATTTTTAACTGTTGTGCACGATACTATTGATAATGGAGGTTCAGTATTGATTCCAGCATTTGCATTTGGAAGAATGCAAGAGATTGTAAAGATTATAAGTCATGCACGCAAATGTAATAAACTGCAATCGAATGTTCCGATTTTCTGTTCTGGATTGGGTTACGGTTTGATGGATGATTTTGACACAATAGCGAAAAAATTATCAGCTGTGAACTTTAGAAAAAAGTCAGTTAAAGAATTGGGGATAAGGATGTTCCATGGCAACCAGCCAGAAGCGATAAAACAGCAAATACAAGAACCATCGATTTTTCTTTTGAGCAGTGGAATGTTGGTAGAAAACACATCGGCATATAATGTTGCAGCAGCATTGATCGATGATCCTAAAAATGCGATTTGTTTTGTTGGTTTTTGCGATGAATCGACCCCTGGTGGACAGTTGCAGACGAAATCTCGCGGTGATTCATTTTTGTTCAAATCACACAATTATCAACCAAAGGTTGCAGCATATGTAGAAAAATTTGATATGAGCGGACATGCTGATCGTGAAGAAATTTTGCAAAGAGTATTAAATTTTTCACCACGTGCTATAGTTTTAGTACATGGTGAAGAAGATTCTCGTAATTGGTTCATGGATTCCTTTATCGAAATGTCACCAAAGACACAAATTATCGACCCAACACCGTCTGAGGAGATTTTTGTGTAATTCAATTTTTATTATTTATCTTACATATTGTCACGTACTAACGTTGAAGGACTCAGTAAGCGATGAAATGTTGCAGTCATTAAAAATATCGATTGCTAAATAAGTTTTTTGAATGATGTAATTTTGTTTGTACTTACGCTCGTGGGTGACATCCATTGTACACAGATTTCATATGAGAGGAGTCGATATGTGTATATATTTGTGTTGTTGAGAGATTTTCATGGCCAAGCAATTCTTGAAGAAGCCGTAAATCAGCCCCTGCATTTAATAGATGTGTAGCGTACGAATGTCGAATTTTATGTGGAGATAAATCATTTGGCAGGCCTGTTTTTTTTAGGTAAAATTTTAATCGATATTGTATATCACGCGCTGTCAATAATTTACCATCATGTTCGAGCAATTTGTCAGATGTCATTTGTTTTAGTGCAAGATAGTTTTTTATAGCATTGTGTGCAGCGATTGAAAATGGGCATAAACGTTCTTTATTACGTTTACCGACTACTTTTAATATATTGTTATCGAAATCGATATCATTAATATTGATGTTGCGCAGTTCGCTAATCCGAATTCCAGCGCCGTAAAATAGTTCCAATATCATGGTATCACGAATGGCAATTTCATGTGATATTTCATTACGATGGAGTGCTTGTATTGGTGCTGATAGAATGTTTTTGATTTGTGATATTGTAAATATTTTTGGTAATGTTTTTTCTAATTTTGGTGTGATTAAATCGATTGAAGGATCGTTTGAAATGATATTATTGCCCGATAAAAACTTAAAAAACGATCGTATGGCAGATGAATAGGTATGCAACGATGTTCGCCTGTGATTATTCTGTTGTTCGATGATAAAATCTTGTAGATCGCGATGTGTTATTGCTGTCAAATCGATTTCATGTTCTCGAAATTTCCAACGCAGTAATAATGCCAATGCATTGCGGTATGTTGCTATTGTTTGATTAGAATGACGGCGTTCATTCTGTAAATAATTGAAATATTTATCGAGAACATCACTATAATCACTCATGCCATGGCATGATGTAATGTTTATTATTGTGATGCAAGGGATTTGTTTTTAAATGCAATTATATTGTGGGCGTTTGTTGGTCTGTGAGGGCAAAATATCGTTTGCGTCGATTTCGGAAAGTTGCACATGAAATTTATAAGCAATATGATTTTTTCGAGCTCGATGATGATGAGTTTTTGAAACGTTGTTATGTACTCCAACGATGCGGTGCTGGTATTGTTTTGGGACATCCGAAAAATGGATATGATGTTCGTATTGTTGAATTAGAACATTCGCGATGTGGTATTTACGAAAATGTTCCATTGGGGCGTTTTGGAGAAATTTGTTATAAGAACGGCAGTGACGTAAGGTTTACGCATACAGAATTATATGGTTTTTGTGATCAACGTGGAAGGATATGGTGTTGTGGCCCCATTAGTAGGACAGCTATACTAAACGAGAAGCGCTATTTCCCTTATTGCATTGAACCATTGTTTGAACGTATATGGTGGGTGGTTCGTTGTGAGTTTTATCCAGATATGTCATCTTTTGGACATGGCGGGCGAGGAGTAGTAATTACAACTATTCCTGGATTATTTTGCATGATTCCGTTTTTAAAAAAATATTTCATACGACGGTTGCAACGATTCGCTGATAGATTTCCAATTGCGCATGATTTATCGATAGTCATCAATAACATACAAAGTTAGAGATAAAAAACGAAGAATGACTCGTCATTCATGCATCTTTTTGGAATAACTGTGCAAGGAAGCTCACTGTTAAACGGTGAAAACTTTATGCCAATAAATGTTCCCAACAAGTGTTGCAGGACAAGCATGAACGAATGATTCAACTGTAATTCGAAATACGTGGAAATCACATGCGACAAGATCGTTCTATTGCGAAATTAGCTGGTCGGATGTTGTTTGTTGAGATTGTTCTTCATCAACACTTTCAGCCAATACTGTTCCTCCTGATACATGAACGATCTTTTTGATTTCATCTTCTAATGCTTTTTCTACATCAGGATTATTTTTTAAATATTGTTTTGCGGCTTCTCGACCTTGTCCGATCAATTTGCCGTTGTGGGCTATCCATGCACCTTTTTTTTCTAATATCTTATGCTCAAGTCCGATATCGATAATTGACCCTGTGCGAGATATTCCCTCATTAAACATGATATCGAACTCGCACTCTGTAAATGGAGCAGCTACTTTATTTTTTACAATCTTTACTCGAGTGCGGTTACCACTTACTCTGCCAGAATTTTCTTTGATCTGATTGATTCGTCGAATGTCCATTCTTACAGATGAAAAGAACTTCAGTGCACGTCCACCAGGTGTAGTTTCAGGATTTCCGAACATTACACCGATCTTTTCTCTTATTTGATTGGTAAAAATACATATACATTTGGATTTGCTGATGGCGGATGTCAATCTGCGCATGGCCTGGCTCATCATTCGTGCTTGTGCGCCGACAGTAACATCTCCTACCTGTCCATCGAGTTCCGCTTTTGAAACAAGCGCTGCAACAGAATCAACAACGATGACATCGATTGCGCCGGATCGTATTAATGTTTCTGTAATGTTTAACGCATCCTCCCCGTTTTCCGGTTGTGCTACGATTAAACTGTTTAAATCAACACCGACTACTTTAGCATATCGTGGATCAAGGGCATGTTCAACATCGATAAAAACAGCATTGCCTCCTTGCCTTTGAGCCTCTGCAATAACACTAAGACAGAATGTAGTTTTTCCAGATGATTCTGGGCCAAAGATTTCACATATTCTTCCGCGAGGAAGACCGCCAACACCGAGTGCGAGGTCCAATGCGAGTGAGCCAGTTGAAATGACAGAGATATCCATTTTCTTGGCATCTCCGAGTTTCATAATAGATCCTTCACCAAATTGTTTATTTATGGCTGCCATTGCTAGATCTATTGTTTGAGCGTCTTTTTGCGAGCTGGCTTCTTGCTTCATGACTGACAACACATAATAGAGGTTGTTTAATAATCAAGCATGATTTTTTCTGGAGATTTTTTGTAAAATGACCTATATGTGGTAGGTAATAATGAAATGTTCATGCAATAAAGATGCAATCGGTAAATTGATTATTCGCACTATTTTAGGAGTATTATTTGCTGCGAAGGGCATAAAGTTTTTTATTGGAGGAAAGACTGCGTTAATCGCTTTTGGGAAAATTTTAAGTACAATAGGGATCACATTTTGGCCATTATATTTTGGATGGGTATTGGCGTGTATTTGCGTAGTTTGCGGAATGACGTTATTGTTAGGTGTGTTTTTTAAGACAACAACATTTTTGTTGGGTACGATATTGTTGTTAGATACGATATGCAAATATTATATGGGATATCGTGTGTTCGATGCTGTTGCGTATTCTGCAATGATTGTTGCTGTGATGTATGGAATGATGTTCATTGGGGCTGGAGAATACGCTGTTCAGAAATGAACATTGGTCTTGATTGTAAAATAAATCAGATAGGATAGGTAGCATGGCTGAAATGATTGTTCGTATTGTTATGTTCCTGGTGGTGCTATCTATTTGCGGTGGTATTATTGTTATGTTATCGCGTCGCGGACGGCTTTCCTTTGGAAATGTTGTGCCAGATAAAGATAGCATTCGCATTGTTTCTACACGCAATTTGGGCGGACGAAGAATGTTGGTAGCAGTTGAGCATATGGGGACGCATTTTTTATTAGTTGTCACGCCAGAAGATATTAAAAAATTGTCAGAATGGCCAGTTGTTGCTGTAGAAGAGTAGTGTTATTCTTTGCATATTTTTGATATATGCAATTTAGGGTCAGATTGTGACAATCGGTTGATTGTTTAATATACAATTTTATTGACAATATGACGTCTTAATTTGTCAGTTGACATTGTTTTGTAAAATCCTCATGGTTGGGTATATGGACATCATAGATAGTCATTGCCATTTGGATGATTTTTATGCTGATAATACGATATCTGATGTAATGTCACGTGCGCGTGCTGCACAAATAAAGAAATTTATCGCTGTTGGAACATGTTATACCGATTGGCAGTTTTATTCGAAGTTTGTCAAAGAGAATAATGATGTATATTACACAGTAGGATTACATCCATTATATGTTGAGCATAGTAGTGATCTTGAGCATATTACGGATTTTTTAAAAGATGATAAATTAGTTGCTATTGGTGAAATTGGACTAGATTATCATAGATTGCCAGGTGATATTGATGAAAAAGAACGTGAAATTGAAGCACAAAAAGCGATGTTTTTGCAACAATTAATGATTGCAAAAGAACATGATTTGCCAGTTGTGATTCATTCTCGTGATGCATTTGATGATACACTGAGTGTGTTGCGTGCTTCTGGCATTTCTGCTGAAAAAGTTGGCATTCATTGTTTTGGGTATGGACTACAAGAAATGAAGCAATTGATGGACTTTGGTTGTTATGTATCATTTTCAGGGACATTAACATATAAAGAGTCATTGGTCGAGCCGTTTAAAATTGTGAGAAATGACAGATTGATGATAGAAACAGACTGTCCATTTTTAACGCCTGTTCCGTATAGAAGAAAACGTAATGAACCTGCATTCCTTCGAGAAACCGCTATCTTTGGTGCAAATTTATTGAATTGTCGCGAGCAAGATTTTTGTCGCTTGACTTGTAATAATACGGAACGATTCTTCGGATTGAACAATGTTCAATAGTGGAAAATAAATTAGTACACGAGCAAAAACAAATACAGAAATTGTCTCAATCTATGAGGCAATCGTTAAATGTTTTGCAGATGTCGACAAAGGACCTTTATGCATGGGTATCACGAGAATGTGTAAAAAATCCCACTATTGAAATGCAGGATGTTGCACGTAATGTGTGTTTCAAAAAGGATTCTGATGACCATCAAGCAATGATGGAAAATATAGCCGAACGTCGGTCATTGCAGGATCATTTGTTGAGTCAAGTTCCAGATTGGACACAGGAAAGAAAGGATGCGCTATTGTTATTGTTACCGTGTTTAAATGATCGTGGATTTCTTGATCGCGATATGGTGGATGTGTCGAAAATATTAAATATGTCATTAGACGATGCCATGTTATTGCGGAATGATTTGATGCGTCTTGATCCATGTGGTATAGGAGCAATGTCATTAAAGGAATGTTTGTATGTGCAATTATGTGATATGGATGATGGTGGAGGTGAAATCGCATTAGCAAAAAAGATATTAGATAAATACTTTGATGTTTTGCAGTCAGGGAATATCGATGCGTTGGTTAGTAAATTAGGAGTGTCTAGTGATGATATTTTGCATGCAGGCAGGCGTATTATGCGTATGCGATTTTCTCCTATTTCAGGGTTTGTTAACGATGCAATTGTTGTTGTTGCGGATATTCGTATTTGCAAACGTGATGGAGAATGGGAGATAATATTTAACGATGATTCATTGCCGAATATTCGTTATACTCAATTATATCGTGAAGCGGCTGTTCATAGTGATGGTTATACTTCTGCTGATTGGAAATATATAAAACAACAGGCAAACAATGGTCGTAAGTTGGGCGAGTCATTGGTGAAACGCCGTGAAACATTATTGGAGATCAGTAAAATTATTCTTGATCGGCAAATCGATTTTTTTGAACACGGAAAAACTTTTTTACATTCTTTGCGATTAAAAGATGTAGCCAAAATACTTGGGTTGAATATTTCTACGGTATGTCGTGCTGTACAAAATAAATATGTAAGTACTCCATATGGTACATATCCAATGTCATATTTTTTTGATTCTGGGAATGATAACATGGGGATATTTTCACAAACTGCTATAATGCAACGCATTCGTGATATCATTGATGAAAAAGGCGATCGGTTGTCAGATCGAGAAATTTCTGAGGCTCTAAAATGCGATGGTATTATAATTTCACGTCGTACTGTAGCAAAATATCGGCAAAGTATGGGGATCCCCTCGTTGCGTAAGCGAATAAAATGATTTATTAAGTTGTTTTT
>CAZPRW010000029.1:0-9155 GCA_964589405.1 uncultured Opitutales bacterium
AATGGGGTCTCAGCTGGTTTAGACCTTCTAATTAAGTTCTCAACATTGGATCAATCAATTATTGCGTAGCATTGGTCGTCAGTAGCACAGCCTGGAAGAGCGCGTCGTTCGCAATGACGAGGTCGTCGGTTCGAACCCGATCGGCTCCACCAAGTGGAGATCCATCATTTTTCATTGGCATTTTTGTCGACTTTTGTGCAATTCGATCATGCGTGCCATTTAATGTTATGGAAATTAGAGATATTACACAATGTTCGACCGGGGTGCAAGGTGCTGATCAGGTCAGCAATGCCGGCAGTAAAGTTAGAGGTGATGACAGCAAGTGGATTCCTGTTGTGCGATCGTCAGAGAGTAGAATGCAAAGCGAATCTGCTAATCAAAAGATTGCAAATAAAAGTTTGGAGAAATATTGTGTTTTGAAAGATAATAATTCCAGTGTTACAAAAACATTACTGAGTAGTGCATGTGGCAATGATTGTAATCATGAAACCGATGATAAAAAAAGCCAAACCAAAGAGTCACTTGATGATGCTGGTGGCGGTGTGAAAAGAAAGCAGGAAGAGTCAAATGCAAATAGCGTTGGTCAATCGCAGTCGGTTGCCGAAACACCGATCTATACTCGCGAAGATGCAAAGAACAGGTTGTATGGGTATTTTAAATCTTTTGAATCAAGTGATAATTCCGGTTTTCGTGAATTCGATTTCAAAAAATTTGCAGAAGTCAATGATTTTCCATTAAATGAAAGTTGCATTCCTCATTCAGATGTCGTTAAGAACAGTTTTCAGCGCATGTATTATGTTGTCGATGAATTATTATCAAATGGTGTAACATTCACAAAAGAAGATGTGGAAGATATTCACATCAAATTGACACCTAATGAGGTATTGGATATTACTAGTACATTGGAAAAAATTCCAGATGAAAATAAAGCATATAAATTGTACGGAGAGTTAGGAGTTGTCATTTTCAGCAAAATGAAAGAGTCCGTGCAAGATTCCATGTTTGCCAATGACAGAAAGGTTTTGGGAGATTGCTTATGGGCAAACAGCGATATATGCAAATCCATTTTGTCGTTGCCATTAGTAAATTCTGCTAAAGGGATAGATGTCTGCAAAAAAATGATTGGTTCAACATTGACTGGTGTGTGCAGTGTTTTCGAACTATCGGAGCAGAAACTAACTGATGAAGAGAGGGAGAATCAGGATCATCAAAATCTTGTCAATAATTTTAAAGAACTTGGAATGTTTTTTGCATTCAAAAATGATAAATTAGGCAAAGAGATGTTGCCAGCCGCGCAATTTGCCACATCTATTGGGATGAAAATGCCATTATTTATGGCAGAGATTACAACAGAAGATAAGAAATTCAGACCATCTGGTTTTTCACATGATATCGTTGGTGTTGCGATACGAGACACTATTTTATCAGAAAAAGACTTCAAAGGATTTCCATGGGTTCATAAGACATTTTATCATGAGATCACACATCATGCGAGGAGTGCTGTCGGAGCGATACATGCTGATAAATTAATTGCTAGAGTAAGCTTAATGAATGTATTTTGGAGCAATGCAAATTTAGTAGACGCGATAAAATCTCAAATCAGGGAGTATGCATTGACCAATTCCGAAGAATATATAGCAGAATTTAGTGCCCTTGTTCTATATTGTTTAGAACATAATACAAACCCGTTCAATTATATTAAAGACGCACGTCTTTGGCGATTATATTATGAATTTGGTGGGCCAGACTATGCTCCAATAATTCAGCAAAAGGGATTTTTGCCAGATATATACGCTAAAGATTGTGATATACTATCAGACAAAAAATGTGACTGGTGCTCAGGATATCCATCGAAGTTTGGCATAGATGTTGATAAACTTTCTAAAAAGAATATTTCGGTTGATATATATCTTCATGGAGATTCGTATCTTGTTCCTATCACCAGCAAGATAGTTTTCCCTCCTCCGCCGTTAGGGTATTGTTATACTACAGAGGGAGGATGCATTGGGCTTAAAATTGACAAAAATGTATTGCCTGATAGTGACGATTGTTATTGCAGTCCGTCGTACTGTAGCTTGACTAATGGTCCACTAACGTCACTTCTTTATAGTCAGTTTCAATTGGGACACCATTTCGAATTACTGCCAAATGAAAATGTTGATATGTCGAAACATATAGACAGTGCGGAGCAGTCATCAACAAACGAGGCAAGCAATAGCATGATATCAACAATTGGTTCGGCTATAGGAACAATTGTTCGACTGCCGGTAACCGCAGTGCAATGGGGTCTCAGCTGGTTTAGACCTTCTAATTAAGTTCTCAACATTGGATCAATAAATTATTGCGTTAGCTATTATGGTCGACCAATAAGAAATCAGCCTTCTGGTATTCGAAGCATTGGTCGCCAGTAGCACGTCCTTGAGGATTTCGTCGTTCGCAATGACGAGGTCCGTCGGTTCGAACCCGGCAGGTTTTGTTATCGAATTATATTTGTTCGTTGGACTATCGTTTGCCTGTTAAAGATTTTGATTGACCTTGTGCGCGTGTTGAGTACACTCCGGTACGGATTATGATTAAGCGTTTATTTTTGGCTGGTTTAGCAATTGCTAGTGCTAAACAATTTGGCAACAGTACTTATGGCGATAAGGAAATTGCTGTATCAAATTTTGAAATGCCAGATGTTAAATACGACTTTAATCCGATTGAACTATCAAGATATCAAGTTGAGCTTGATCATGGCGCAGCTGAGCTGAATTCAAAAAAAACTTATAAAGAAATTGAATCTTTTGGAAAGGCCTTTAACAGTTTTTGGCCTGATTGGGTTGCATCGGCTCAGAGTGTGCCAGTGAGTGCATATGAAACTTTTATCATTGAGAAACCAAAACTTCAAGAAAAACCAAAACTTCAAGAAAAAGAAAAAAATCGAGTTGTAGAAAAAATATTAGATAGCAATTTTAAAGATCGTCCATTTGATTTTGAAAAATTTGCGGAGGTCAATGATATTAAATATGATGAAAAGTACATTCAGCATTCAGATATTACCAAAAACAGCTTCGGTCGTATGCATCAAGTAATTAATAAGTTCTTAACTCAAGGGATGGTAGTCGCCAAAGGCAAAACTGGAAAAGTTAAAATAAAATTGACTGCTGATGAAATAATCAATATTTATGAGAATATCGAATCATTTTACATAGAAAAAACGAAGTATAATGGCGAAGTAAACGAAGATCAAATTAAAGCATATAAATTATATAGTGAGTTGGGCAATTTGATACAAAACAAGTTGCTAAATGCAGTAAAGGATGATTATTTAATTAAAAACAGAAAGAGGTTTGTTGCATACATGACGGATAGCTATTTTTTGGCCAAAAGCTTTTTGTCATTGCCATTGTCAAACTACCATGATGGGGCAGAAATGTGCAAAGACATTATTGACGAAATGTTGGGTGAACAATACAATCAACTGGCGTTGACAGAGCGGTTTTTGTCTGATGACAAAAATGACAGTCGTACGAAATTTATCAACAACTTTAAAGCACTTGGAATAAATTTCGCATTTGCAAATCAAGCATTAGCAGAGCGTGTGTTACCTGCAGCGCAATTTGCCGCATCCATGGGTATGAAGTTGCCATTATGTATGGTAGATGCAACAGGTGGTGGCGCTAACATTTATGGGCTTTCGTATGATATTGGAGGTGTTTTACTGCACAATGATGTTATGTCTGCATCTAATTTCCACGGGTTCGACTGGGCACATCAAGTATTTTATCATGAAATCACACATCATGCAAGACAAGCTGTCAGTGCGATGAATAAGGACCAATCCATTGCTGGAAAAAACTTAGAGAAAGATCTACTTACGAGCAATGCATCTTTAGTAAATGCAATAAAATCTCAAATCAGGAACTATGCATTGACCAATCCCGAAGAATATATAGCAGAATTCAGTGGTCTTGTTCTATGTTGTTTAGAACAAGGTAAAAACCCGTTTAATTATATTAAAGACGAACGTCTTTGGCGATTATATTATGAATTTGGTGGGCCAGATTTCGCACCAATAATCCAGCAAAAAGGATTTTTGCCAGCTAGATATGCTAAAGGTTGTAATATACTATCAGATAAAAAATGTGACTGGTGCTCAGGATATCCAGAGAAGTTTGGTATAGATATTAATCAAATAAAAGATCAACAGGTTAAAGTCGAAGGAACAATTACAATTGGAGAAAAATCTTTCGTTAAAATTGATGAAAAAACAATTCTTCCGCCACCACCTTTAGGATATCGTTATGAAGTAAAAAACAGAAAACTGCAGTTGAAACATCTTGAAAGCGGGAAATATTATGAGCCAACATTCTGTAGTCTGACAAACGGGCCATTGACATTGATGAAAACTGGATCGCGATTTATACACAATTTTGAATCTTTACCAAATGAAAGCATTGATGTATCGCAATCTATAAGCAGTGCGGTGTTACCATCGGCAAATGAGGTAAGCAATAGCATGATAACAACAATTGGTTCGGCCATAGGGACAGTTGTTCGACTGCCGGTAACCGCAGTGCAATGGGGTCTCAGCTGGTTTAGACCTTCTAATTAAGTTCTCAACATTGGATCAATCAATTATTGCGTAGCATTGGTCGTCAGTAGCACAGCCTGGAAGAGCGCGTCGTTCGCAATGACGAGGTCGTCGGTTCGAACCCGATCGGCTCCACCAGATGTTCTGCTGTTGCTGGCGATTGCAGTTGACTATTGACAAGAATTGGCGACAATGGTTTGTCGCTATGAGTGTTGATGGTAGTGTAAGTTGTCAGGGCAATATGACAGATGGTTGTCAAAGCGAAGTAAATGGTGTTGATGTAGAATTTGTTGAGCCAGATTTGCAAATTGCGATACAAGAGCAATGCCTTGCTTCAACTATTATAGACCAGCGCCAAATCGGACAAGATGTCGATCAAGTCGATCAAATGTTGCCGGCGTGCAAAGAAAAGGAAGTCACACGTGAAGAAGCGGAAAAGGCATTAGCAAAATATTTCAAAAATCCAGGTGAGAACTCTAGTTTTAAAAAATTCGACTTTAAAAAGTTTGCCGAAGTTAATGGTATTACAGTTGATGAAAGTTGTATTCCTCACTCGGATAGCTTAGATAATAATTTTAATTGTATGCATAGTGTGGCAACCACTCTATTATCAAAGGGTGTAACATTCAAAAAAAAGAATGGGGAGAATATTCCCATCAAATTGACACCTGATGAGGTATTAGGCATTATTAATACATTGGGAAACATTCCAGATGAAGATAAAGCATATAAATTATACGGAAAGCTAGGAGATGTCATTCTCGGCAAATTAAATGAATTTGTGCAAGACCAATATTTTGATCACGACACATACCAATTGCTAGAGTATATGTATGCCAACGAGTCCTTGTATAGAGCAGTTTTGTCAATGCCATTGACAAATGTTAAAATAGGCGTTGATTTGTGCGCGAGAATATTACATCTTGCGTTAAGTCACGACAACGCCACTTCAAAGAGTAAAGAAAGCTTTAGTATAGCAAAATTTGATGAAGAATTTTTATGTGCCAATAATAATATATCTAATTATGTTAATGAATTTAAAAAACTTGGAATATTTTTTGCGTTTAGAACGGAGAAATTAGCAGAGCAATTACTGCCAGCTGCGAAATTTTTAACGACCATAGGGATGAAAGTTCCGTTATTTATAGCAGAATTTAGTAATGAGTCCGATATTAAAAAAGGCGTTTCCGATCATGATGACGATATTGACCATGATGATATTCTAGGTAAATCATATAATCATTCTGGTATTATAATAAATACCAATGTTGCGTTATCAACAAATACATTGTCACACGGATGTTATTTCTTGAATTGCAAATCTTCACATTTGGTTTTGTATCACGAATGTACACATCATGCACGCAGTTTTGTCGGAGTGATGCGAGCGGATGACTCACTTGATGATAGGTGTTTAGAAGATATATTTAAAGATAATCAAGTTATAATAAATGCCATAAATTCTCAAATCAGTGAGTATGCATTGACCGAGTATGAAGAATATATAGCAGAATTTTCTTCACGTGTATTATATTGTTTAGAACAAAGTGAAAACCCGTTTAATTATATCGTCGACGAATGTTTGTGGCGGTTATATTATGAATTTGGAGGACCCGACTTTATGCCGATAATAGACCAAAAGTTTTATGGAGACAAAGGCGTTATATTGGCTCAAAGCGGTCTGGGTTGGTGTTCTGGATATCCATCGAAATTTGGAATAGATATTAATCAAATAAAGGATCAACAAGTTGAAGTCGAAGGAATGACGGCAATTGGTCAAAAATCTCTCGTTAAGATTGATGAAACAACAATTCTTCCACCACCACCGTTAGGATATTGTTACACAACAGAAAATGGAAAGTTGCAGTTAAAAATTGACAAAACTGTTTTACCAAACAGCACTGATAATACATTATACGACCCAGTTTTCTGTAGTTTGACAGATGGCCCATTGACACTGATGAGTACTGAGCCACAATGGATACATCATTTCGAACTGCTTCCAGAAGAAAGCAGTGGTGTATTGGAAGAGTTGAAACACATAAATGAAATTACAACATCCAATAGCACGATAACAACAATTGGTTCAGCCATAGGGACAATTGTTCGACTGCCAGTGGCCGCAGTGCAATGGGGTCTCAGCTGGTTTAGACCTTCTAATTAAGTTCTCAACATTGGATCAATAAATTATTGCGTTAGCTATTATGGTCGACCAATAAGGAATCAGCCTTTTAGTATTCTAAGCATTGGTCGCCAGTAGCACAGCCTGTAAGATCTCGTCGTTCGCAATGACGAGATCTTCGGTTCGAACCCGATCGGATTTACCAGGCGGAAATTCCTTATTTTTTATTGGCATTTTTTTGTTGACTTTTGCATAATTCGATCATACATACAATTTAATGGTATGGAAATTGGGAATATTACACAAGGTTCGATCGGGCTACGAGGTGCCGCTCAAGTTGGTAATGCCGGTAATCAAGTTGGAGTGGATGGCAACAACGAAATGGATATTGAGCAATCTTCAGCGGGCAGGGTACAGAATGGATGTGCTGACCAAAAGTTTGAATACAAAGGCTTGAAGCAACATGATGTTTTGGAAAATAATCATTTCAGTACTGAAAAACGAACACACGATGGGGCGCTTGGTAATGAGTCTGATTCCGGAGAACCTGATAACAAACGCCGACGCCGTAATGCTCATAATGATAGTTATCGTGGTGGCGTGGGAAAACCTCTTAATCAGCAAGGTGTTATAGAAAAGCAAAATAACGTTGGGCCATCGCAGCCGGCTGCCGAAACGCCGATCTATACTCACGAATATGCCATGTCCAAGTTGGATGAATGTTTTAAAAAAAGCAATTCTGATTTTAAGGAATTTAATTTTAAGAGGTTTGCGGAGGTTAACGAGATTTCATTAAATGACAATTACATTCCGCATTCAAATATCGTTAAGAACAGTTTTCAATGCATGTATGATGTTGCCCGCGAGTTGTTATCAGATGGTATAACATTCAAAAAAGCAGATGGGAAGAATATTCCCATCAAATTGACACCTAAAGAGGTATTAGGTATTATTAATACATTGGGAAACGTTCCAGATGAAGATAAAGCATATAAATTATACGGAGAGTTAGGTGTTATCATTTTTAGAGAAATAAACTCAGCCGTGCAAAATACCAACAAAGAGACTTTGGGAGAAAGCTTATGGATAAACTACTATACATGTAAATCCATTTTGTCATTGCCATTAGTAAATTGTGCTGAAGGGATAAATGTCTGTAAAAAGATGATTGATTCAATGTTGACTGATACATACAGTGTTTTCGAACTATCGGAGCCGAAACTTTCTGATGTAGAAAGAGAAAAAAAAGATCATAAAGATCTTGTCAATGATTTCAAAAAACTTGCAATGTTTTTTGCATTTAAAAATAAAGAATTAGCAAAAGGGATATTGCCAGCCGCGCAATTTGCCACATCCATTGGAATGAAAATGCCATTGTTTATGGCAGAGGTTACAACAAAAGGTAATGGATTAGGAATCAAGGGTTTTTCAAATAATGTCGTTGGTGTTGCAGTATGTGACACTGATGATGTATCAGAAAAAGATTCCAAAGGATTTCCACATGCTCATTTTACATTTTATCATGAAATCACACATCATGCACGTAGTGCTGTCGGAGCGATACATGCTGATAAATTAATTGCCAGAGTAAGCTTAATGAATGTATTTTGGAGCAATGCATCTTTAGTAAATGCCATAAATTTTCAAATCAGTAACTATGCATTGACCAATTACGAAGAATATGTAGCAGAATTCAGTGGTCTTGTCCTATGTTGTTTAGAAGATAATAAAAATCCATTTGATTATATTAAAGACGCACGTCTTTGGCGGTTATATTATGAATTTGGAGGACCAGATTTCGCTCCAATAATTCAGCAAAAGGGATTTTTGCCAGATATATACGCTAAAGATTGTGATATACTATCAGACAAAAAATGTGACTGGTGCTCAGGATATCCATCGAAGTTTGGCATAGATGTTGATAAACTTTCTAAAAAGAATATTTCGGTTGATATATATCTTCATGGAGATTCGTATCTTGTTCCTATCACCAGCAAGATAGTTTTCCCTCCTCCGCCGTTAGGGTATTGTTATACTACAGAGGGAGGATGCATTGGGCTTAAAATTGACAAAAATGTATTGCCTGATAGTGACGATTGTTATTGCAGTCCGTCGTACTGTAGCTTGACTAATGGTCCACTAACGTCACTTCTTTATAGTCAGTTTCAATTGGGACACCATTTCGAATTACTGCCAAATGAAAATGTTGATATGTCGAAACATATAGACAGCGCAAAGCCGTCATCAACAAACGAGGCAAGCAATAGCATGATAACAACAATTGGTTCGGCCATAGGAACAATTGTTCGACTGCCGGTAACCGCAGTGCAATGGGGTTTTAGCTGGTTTAGTTCTTCTAAGTAAGTTCTCAACATTGGATCAATAAATTATTGCGCTAGCTATTATGGTCGACCAATAAGAAATCAGCCTTCTAGTGTTCGAAGCATTGGTCGCCAG
>CAZPRW010000030.1:0-8910 GCA_964589405.1 uncultured Opitutales bacterium
AACCAACGCAACATCGTCAGATAAATCCAATGTTATGTGCTTGCATGAAGATGCAGGTGATGATAGAATGACGTCTTCAGTTATCAACACTTGGTCACAATATAATAAGTTTGCCAATAATCAATATTTCATTTTCTTTGCAGCCTATTAAGTCACCGACCATGAATATTGATGTGCAAGAGCTTAGTGTGATCATTATTGCAAAGAATGCTGAAAAAACAATAGCGCGTTGTTTGCAATCTGTTGCGCCGATCGCTAGTGAGATTGTTGTTGTCATCAATGATTGTACAGATGATACTCGTAGCATAGCGGAATCTTATGGTGCTCGTGTTATTGAACATGAATGGGAAGGATTCCGTGAACAAAAGAATTTTGCATTGAGCCAAGCGAGATGTGAATGGGTGTTATCATTAGATGCTGATGAGGCATTGAGTGATCGGTTAGGTGATGCTATAAAGAGTTTTATTCGTAGTTCTGCACAACCGTATTCGGGTGCAAAATTTGCCCGTAAAACACTTTTGTTAAATCGGTGGATTACGCATGGTGACTGGTATCCTGACTATACTATTCGATTATTCCGAAAGGATGCTGGGGCGTTTGTCGGTGGTAGGGTACATGAAGGCGTTCAAATAACTGGCAATGTTAAATGTTTATCCGGGGATATTTTACACTATTCTTGCGAAGACTTTAATGAATTTGTAAAACGAAATATTGAATATGCGGATTTATCTGTTCATGATATGTTTGAACGTGGTTGTCGACCATCGTTTTTAACAGCGATATTGAGATCGTGTTGGAAATTTTTTCGATGTTATGTTATAAAACTTGGATTTTTGGATGGTGTTGGTGGATTTTTTGTAGCGAAATTACAAGCATTTACAACATTATATAAGTATATAAAGTTACGATCATTATATCTCGATAAATAATCCAGTGTTTTTTTTGGTTTATTATAGATATTGAGCGATGTCTTTGTACTCAGTGTTGTGGTATTGGTGCTGATGCATAAGTTTTATTTTGCTGAGAATCGTTTAATGACATCTTGTAATGATGTATTTTTTAATACAGCGACAACACGATCTCCTGCATACAAACAGTCGTCAGCTGCTGGTATTTTGGCATTAAAATTTCGCATAAGGGATATCAGCAAACATCCCTTTGGAAGTCCAATATTTCTAATAGGCAATCCAATTACTTGAGAATTTTCAGTTACAGGGATTTCAACAAAAACATTTTTATTATCTGATACGTTTGGTAATAAATAATGAGTGTTGTCTGATACAAAATTTACGAGCTCATGTGCTGTAGCTCGTCGTTTGGATACGATCATATTTAGTCCAAGATCTGATTGCATATTCGATAGTACTGATTCATACTTTCCATCATTTAATGCCAGCATTACATTTGATGTGCCAATATGTTTTACTTGTAATGCAACCATTGTATTTTTTTCATCATCATCAGAACATGCTACAAAGTAGTCGCAATATGATATTTGTTCTTCTTGTAAGAGATTGTTGTTAGATGCATCACCATGTATTACTGTTACATTTGGGAATTTTGCGGCTATTTGTTCGCATTTTTCATATGATTCATCGATCACACGGATGTGATATCTAGCATATTTCAAATATGCAATTAATGATGTAGCGATATTTGATGCTCCAAATATAGTGATTGATATTTTTGTACGTAGCTCTTTGAATTTTATGCGTGACAACAATTTTATAACATCGTCATGTTTTCCAGCTATTGTTACAATATCACCTGGTTCTATTGTTGTTTCTCCTGTTGGAATATTTTCTATGCCATTATGATTTATTAATACAAATCGTACCGTATCTCCGATATCAATATCATGTAATGGACGTCCCAATAATTTAGTGTCATTATTTACGACAAATCGTTGTATTTCTATTTGATTAAAAGCAATGTTCTCGACAGCGACACGGCCTGGATTTCGTATGATTTTAGCGAATTCCGCGGCGCAAATGGCATCTGGTGATATCATCATATCAATCCCAAAATGCTGTTGATAGTTGAGTGTATTAGTATTATTGCGATGTGTCAATAGGTTAACATCTGTCCTTGCAATTACTTTTTTCGCACCTAATTTTTTTGCTATTGATGCTGATAAAATATTGGTTGATGAGTCATTAGTTACTGATAAGAAGAAGTCGCAATGTTGCACACCAGCGGTCAACAGTGCATTAGCATCTCTGATGTCTCCTATAGATATTGAAACATTATATCTGTCCTGGAATATTTTTATAACATCGCGATTGTTATCCATTAATACGACATTATATCCCCGTTTTAAAAATATTTCGCACAAGAAGTCACCGACTTCACCAGCCCCACCAATAATAATATTCATATTAATTGTTTTTATTAGCCATTAATGGCATATTTAATAGCACATTGATTTTACGATATAATGCTTTGCCGTAACTGCCTTCTTTTTCCAACTTCCATTTCCCTGACAAATCTAGGACATCATGTCCTATTCCGCGTTGAACAAGGTCAAATCGTGGGTCAATACATTGATTGTTCAATGATTTACGTGAGCCATATGCTTTTAAATGTTGAATATGTGCACGGATACCATCTTTGATTGTAAAAAAACATGCTCCTGTGATGTCATAATTCAATGTTGTCAGCCCACAGAAATTATTTTGTGAAGGATCATAACGTCCACCAAATCGTAAAAAATTTGTTTCATGGCACATTTGAACGAATGCAACATCGTGATTTACTCCTTCATAAAGAGATTCCCATATATACGTTTTTACGATATATTTCAATTTCTGTGGTGATATTTCATGATTATACTTTGTGACATAATCGAACATCATTCGTTCTGTCGCGTGTCCATGCCCCATTATGGAATATTTTTCACCTGGGAAAAATATATCTCGTGGATTAATAATAATGTCACACTGGAAACAATCCAATAACAAATATATTGCCCACAAACTTCCTAATAGCCAGACGGTGGCCATCAATACTGTGCGTAATCGATTCAAAGGAATGTGCGAAGTTATACTGACGATCGAAACATTGTCAATGCATCATGAAGTTGCATGGGGGAAATACGCAGATGTTTACTGGACCTGCAAACCAATGCATTGTTCATGCATACGTAAAACAACATCGTAATATCTGGAAGTTTTCAAAATACCACGATTCTTATGCATTTTTAATGATTTATTTTTCTTAATTGTGTTATTAAAAATGCAAAGGTTATTTGGCTTGATTGCCGAGTGCGTTT
Source organism: uncultured Opitutales bacterium (assembly GCA_964589405.1). Classification (GTDB taxonomy): domain Bacteria; phylum Verrucomicrobiota; class Verrucomicrobiia; order Opitutales; family JAIRKQ01; genus CAZPRW01. The sequence continues at coordinate 3,272 of CAZPRW010000030.1, forward strand.
GTTATTGATCGTTACTATCTTGTTCTTCCAGTTTTTCCGGATTTTTCCATTCACCGTCTGATAAGTGTAATTTTTTGACAGTTTTATATAAGCCTAACCTTCCGAACGGCTTTATTGGTTCTTTAATTGTAAATGTATGTGATTGGTTGTTTTCGTTAATGTATTCCATTCTGATGACTGATTTGATGCGTGATGTATCGATGATTGGGGTATTATCTCCAGATTCGTCATGTGCATCCGCCCTGAAGAATGTTGTTGTGTTTTTGTTGACTGTGAATTTACTATCATTACCGTTTTCGCCCTCTGAAAGAGGTATAGTAGCTATGATTTTTTCTTCAACACATAGTCGATTTGGAAAATTTGCTATATTTTGTTCGGTTTTGATTAAATCAGCAATATCCATTATAACTGCTTTGTATGTTGATTTTATAGTAATAGTGTCGTTTTCTGTAAGCGATATTTTGAAGTTCAAACCATCAGCTTGTTTTAGACATAACATGTTACCTTCTTCAATTTTGTTTGGATCTAAAAAAGTAAAAAAAGTTTGGTATATCGTTGCAGCACCTCCAGTCAATGCTTGACCAGGATATTTAAAAATTTGCCTAAAGAATTTAATTTGTTTCTCCTCGATTAGTTCTTTTTGGTCATTGGTTAGTTCTGTTCCTTCTTGCTTATTTAATTTTTGAGCTTCATGCTCCTTGATTGCATCTGCCACTCGCTTCATGAAATCTTCATAAGATTCGCCTTGTGTGACATCATGTGTTAATTTTATGCCATAAATGTTGAATGTATGGCAATTGCGCTCGAAGTCTTTCCAAGCTTGTGTGGCTTTAAATTCCGCGTTTTTTTCTGCATTGCCATTGATAAGTCTTTTTAATTCATCGTCAGTTAACTTTTTTGCTGTGTTGATGGATTTTATCGACGTATTATTGTCTTCATTAATAAGGAAATTTCCTTTTTGATCTAACGCCAACTGCCGTGTTCCGTCATCCGCCATGCATGTCGCAATATTCTCTGGATTGTCCTTAACAAAATTAACAGCGCCATTTGCAGCATCGTCGTAGCCTTCGCCTGGTTGAATAGTGACAGTAAGTGCCTCGTTAGTTGTTGAGCCTGTTGGTTGAGGTGAAGTGTCGCTTGAGTTTGCGTTTTGATTTGTCTCTATATTTTGGCTTGGTTGAGTGGTATTTATTCCAGTGTCATTGCTTGTACTAGATGAATTTTCTTGTGAGTAACTCTGTAAGTTTATATCATTTTCTTGCTCTTCCTCGACTTCCTTATTCTCCTCGACTGGCTCTTTGTCTTCCTTAATTATTTTACCGTCTTCCACGACTTTCTCTTCGTTTTCGTCGGCTTGTTGCTGCGATTCCTGTTGCTGTTGGGCTTGTTGATTTTTCTTTTCGATTACAGCATTCTGTTTGTTATTGTTGCTGCTTTCGTTGATTTCCTTTTCCTCTTCATTGATTTCCTCTTCCTCCTGGACTTGGTCTTGTTTGACTTCCTCTTTCTCCTCGATGCTCTCTTCGTTTTCGTCGATTTCCTTTTCCTCTTTCTTTTCTTCCTGGACTGGTTGTTCGTTCCCATTGACTTCGTTTTGCTTTAATCCTTCATTGATGCTCTCTTTGTTTTCGTTGGCTTGTTGCTGCGATTCCTGTTGCTGTTGGGCTTGTTGATTTTCTCCTTCGTTTATAACATTCTGTTCGTTATAGCTGCTGCTTGCATTGATTTCCCATTCCTCCTTGACTTGGTCTTGTTTGACTTCCTCTTTTCCCTCGACTGGCTTTTCGTTTTTGTTGGCTTGGTTTGCATTTGTTTTCAAAACTTCTGCTTTTCGGTTTAATAACCTGCGAACGCCTATGACAACAAGGGGTATTCCAATAAGCAAACCGATTCCGGTTAATGACAACAGTGCGCCTGCAGTGATGCAAGCAATTGGGCGTTTGCCAAATTTTCCATGTGATTTGGTTATGTCAGTCTGTTGTGCGTTCGGTGGAGTCCCTTGTGTTTGTATGCTTTCTGACATGCTACAACATTTTACACCAGATCAACCAACATGCAATACGTTTTTTTTTTTTTGAAATTTAAGAAATTTGCGAAAAGATATTGTGGCGAGATTTGGAATGAGTACATATTGCACGATATATGACATCGTTTTCTGAAATTTTTCATGGTATTGATACTATTGTTGGTCGTGAAGCATTAGAACAGAAGCTGCAAAGTGGAAGGAAATTGCGAGTAAAATTAGGGATTGATCCTACACGGCCAGACTTGCATTTCGGGCACCTTGTTGTTTTAAACAAATTGCGGCAGTTTCAAGAACTGGGACATGAAGCGATATTGTTGATAGGTGATTTTACAACGACAATAGGAGATCCTAGTGGTCGTTCGTGTGAACGTCCAATGTTGTCGAAAGAAGAAATAGAAAAAAATTATCATACTTATTTGGACCAAGCATTCAAAATATTGGACCCTGAAAAGACAATAGTCAGAAAGAATAGTGAATGGTTTGGTAGTATGACATTCGCAGATGCTGTTTTATTAGCACGGAATATGACGGTTGCTCAAATGTTGGAACGTGATGATTTTAGTAAACGATATGCTAGTAAAACACCAATATCGATAGTGGAATTTTTGTATCCATTATTGCAAGGACATGATTCTGTCATGTTGCACGCAGATGTTGAATTGGGCGGTCGTGATCAATTGTTTAATTTATTAGTAGGAAGAGATCTGCAAAGGACTGCTGGGCAGGAAGAACAAACAATAATTACTATGCCTCTGTTAGTCGGATTAGATGGTGTCAGAAAGATGTCGAAAAGTTATGATAATTATGTCGCATTTAATGATTCTTTGAAAGATATGTTTGGAAAAATCATGTCGATATCAGATGAAACAATGTTGGTATATTATCGTTATTTGGTCGGGACATCAGATGCTGATATAGCAGCTATGAAAAATATGCACCCTATGGAGTGTAAAAAACAATTAGCAGTATCATTATGCGCCAGGTTCTTTGGGCATGAACAGGCAATGGCAGAAAGAGAGCGGTTTGAACAAGTGTTTTCTAAAAAGTGTTTACCGGACGATATGCCAGTTTTTAAAATGTCATCATTGTTAGGTATCAATGAAGCAAAATTGGTGGATGCATTGTATGCTACACAATTGATAAAGAGCAAAAAAGAAATTCGACGGTTGATTGAACAAGGTGCCGTCAAGGTAAATTCTGAACGGGCGAATGAAGATTGTATCATAAATGTTACAGATGGAGATGTTGTGGTTCAAGCAGGAAAAAGAACATTCGTCCGTTTTGTTATGTAGTATAAATACTCATCCTAGAGATGAGTATTTTCTCGACAATGTGATAAAATATTTTTCTGTTACAAATTCGTTCGATGATTTGTCAGATGTATTTTTATCTGCAGTCGGACGTTCCATTTTTATTATAAAATATATATTATGCCAGAATTTGAAGAAAGTGATCAAAAGGATGTAGTTCCAATGTCGGATGCAAAGGTAGAAAAGTCACCTGATGTGACAAATGCATCCAATGATGATGTTGTAGAAAATAAACAGTCTGATGTTGCAAATGATACAGCTAGTGCTGAAAAACCTAGCGATGGAAATACGCAGAATGGTAGATATTTATTGAAAAGAGGACGGTTGCCACAGTCGAAATCATCTGCTGCCGTCGAAAAACGTACATCTGCCAACGTTGTTGATGTTGAACATGATGCAATAGGAATCCGTGCAGATAATACACCGAAACGTCCTATGCCTGTAAAGAAAACAACACGTGTTGTTGATGATGAGGCAAAGAAATCTAATGGACAATCGAAAAAACGCCAGCAGACAAATCGTTCGAAAGATAATGCTGGTAAACAAGTTGCTAATAAACAGGTTGAAAAACAGTCATCGCAAAAAGAATGTAAATGTTGTGGTCTGAAAGGATTATTGAAAAAAATTATTGAATTCTTTTCAGGAAAAAAACAGCAGCCGACAAAAAATCGATTTGCGCATGAAAATAAACAGCGTGGTCAACAATCCAAGCGGCATGGTAATAATAAATCTCATCATCGTCGTCAAAATAACTCTAAAAAATCAGTATAAATCATTATGGAAGTCGCTCACATTTGGGGTGGAGAGCGTTTGAATGGTAGTGTACGCGTAGGCGGGTCTAAGAATGCATGTTTGCCGATCATAGCGGCGTCGTTGTTAACACCTGACGAATGTGTTGTTCATAATGTTCCACGGTTATTGGACGTGATGACCATGGTGGATATTTTGCGTGAATTAGGTGCTGATGTGTCGTGGAAAGGAGACCACGATGTCGTCATTAGAGCACGCAGTGTTAGCAGTGATGTCCCTTATGATTTGGCTAAAAAAATGCGTGCTTCAATATGCTTATTAGGTGCACTGATCGCACGGTGCAGTCGATCTCGTATGCCACGGCCAGGTGGCTGTCTTATAGGTGATCGACCAATCGACCTACATCTTAAAGGGTTAAAATCTCTTGGATGTATCATTGAAGATGACGATGATTATATTACAGTAGATGGCAAAAGTTTGCATGGTACGTCTATTAATATGTCTGGTCGTTATGGCAGTACAATGACAGGAACAATGAATGTAATATTTGCAGCATTGTCAGCAAATGGTGATACAGAAATTGTTAATGCTGCTTGCGAACCGGAAGTGGTAGATTTTTGCCGTTGTTTGTGTTCTATGGGTGCATCAATTGATGGAATAGGAACATCGTGTATTATTGTTCATGGTGGTCATGAGTTGCATGGTTATGACTATACAGTCATTGGTGATCGCATAGAAGCTGGTACGTTTGTATGTGCCGGATTAATGACAGGTGGTCAATTGACGATAACTGGTCTTGAGCCTGGGTTGTTAGGGATATTTTTGGCAAAATTACTAGATGCTGGAGCTGATATTTATGAAGGAAGTGATGGAACGTTAACTGTGTGGCCGTCGCAGTTAAATGGTATGGAGATTGTTACTGGTCCACATCCATCATTCCCGACAGATTTACAAGCACAATTATGTTCATTGTCGATGATGGCCAATACTCCGTCGACGATTGAAGAGCGTGTATATCCGGATAGGTTCCTCTACGTGAATGAATTGAATAAAATGGGTGCTGGTATTGTTTTACGAGAGCATTGTGCGCATATTTCACCACTTAAGCATCGATTAATTGGTACGGATGTAGAAGCAACTGATTTGCGTGCCTGTGCAGCATTATATTTGGCCGGTCTGATAGCGAATGGCAGAACAACCATTCATAATATAAAATATTTAGATCGTGGATATGATGGTTTTGAAAAAAAGTTACAATCACTTGGTGCACGTGTTCAACGGGAAACAGTTTAACAACGTCAATGAGTTAGATGTTTTTTTCGACTTAAAAATATTTACTTAAATCGTTTGTACATGGTTTATGTGTGATGTTCTGATTTGAAATTTTTGTCGACGCAATCGATTACTCATGTTTTTTTGTAAACAAGCGGTGATTGTATAACATTGTCAACGTTTTCTCTGGAAAATACTGAATTTCGTTCGTACAACAGACGATTGTTTTTATGTCGTTTTGTAACTGTTGTTCGAAAGGCGGTGTTTTAAGTTGGTTGTTT
>CAZPRW010000031.1:0-8708 GCA_964589405.1 uncultured Opitutales bacterium
ATCAGTGGTTGTTCCGTCAATAAATATTCTGTTGTAAACGATCCACAATCGGTAATCATTGCGCGTGAATTATTGAAGATTTTGTCATAACCTCCGAGTTCATATGATATACCGATTTCATTCCACGCATTGTAATAATCGTCTACTTCTTTTGCTGTCATTATGCCCTTATTTTGTAATTGAAAATACAATCGTGGATGAGGTTTAAAACACCATTTTATACCGCTATGCTGTTGAGCAAATTTTAGCATATACTCACCGGACCATGAGAATGTTGAAAGTCTTTGGGTTCCTTTATTCAATGACCAATGTGGCGCATAGATTACGTATCCATCATCATTGTGTTTTGCTGGATGGATTATGTCGAGCATAGGATGTCCTGTTGTGCGTAAATTTTCTCCTTTTGTTTTCATTTTATAGGAATACTGCTGTGTAAGGTATTCGTAGGGAACATAATAACGAAATAATTGATTGTGAAAAGGTCTGTTGTAATCCTGCTCTTGGAGTCCTCTTGCAACAAAATAGGGGACATAGCAGCATAACATATATTTTGCAAGGTGCAGAACAGGTAACTGCGACTCAAATGTCCACGGCTCTTGATAAAATACTATGTCAATGTTCCATTGCGCAGGATGCTTGTATTTCATTGTGTCAATGTCGAAAACATACTCCGTATGCATGTCACGTGATTTGAACCAGTTTGCATCTTTGACAGTGTCCTTCTTGACCAATTCCGTGTCATTGTTGTATTCATTGCGTTTTGAATAATGTGAATTATGATTATCTGCTAATGACTTTGATATTAAAACTACAGGTTCGAATGATGCATCTTGTTCTAATAAATTGTACAAGCGTTGGCATTTCCATTTTTGTGTGCAATTACACAAGAATCCAACGCGAATGCGGCGCTTATTGTTTGTTTTCGTCAATTGTTTAATATATTTTTTATAATATTGATGACACTTTTTTAGTTTAAAATTGTTTTTTATAGCGAAAATCCGTCTCCGAAAATAAATAGGATTGCCAAATATTTCAAGTACTTTCCATTTTTGGTCTTTGTTATGTAAATACAAGATGTTTTCGAAGAAATTTAGATCTGGTCGCAATTTTATGCGCAACCCTAATAATCTAATAAGTGTGCAATTTTGTTCATAAGAAATATTCCATAGTCGTCGTTTGATAGGGTATTTAAATTTTGCGATATTTTTAATTGCTTTGAAATAAGCAGGTACTGGCTTTCCAATAGTTGCTATTGCTTCATTGTTTATTGTTTTTATAAATTCTTCCAGTTCGTTTACTTCTAATTTTTTGTCGTGTTGATTGCTTAAGCTCCATTCCCAACAGGCACAAGATACAGATTTGTTGAAAATGCACAAAAGGAACGATAGTTTTTGTTCATCTGAAAGATCAGATTGCAATATCTTTTGCTTGCAAAAATATGTCTGTTTTAAATGTGTTTGTAGAAAATGTTTTCTTTTATGTGTAATGCTATTTTTATTGTCTAAATTTCTTATATATAATGGTTTTGTGTTGAGAAGTTGCAATGTGTTTGCCATTAATAAAACATCAATAAAAAAACATGTATCTTCTCCGTAAACAACATCATTTGGAAACAGAATATTGTGTTGTTGTAAAAATTGCCTATTGATCGCTTTGCCAAATGGCATAGTGTGTCCACTAACTAAATTTGTGTGTGATTTTGGGCATATTGTTGTTTCTGAATAATTGCGGATGAAAGGATCCCACAATGAGCCATTTTTTTGTGTATTATTTTCGATGGTTGCGTGTTTGAAAATGGCAATATCGACAGGATTTTTTAAGAGTTCATATTTTAATATGTAGCATGCGTCGAGCTCCAACCAATCATCACTATCAACAAATAGGATGTATTCCCCTTTGGCAATAGAAAGTCCTTTGTTTCTGGCAGCTGATGGACCTGCATTTTGTTGTGTTATAACAATGATTCTATTGTCAGCGTTGGCGTATTCTCGTAGGATTGACAGACTGTCGTCTGTTGAGCCGTCATCTATACAAATAATTTCTATATTGTGTAATGTTTGGTCGACCAAACTATCAAGACATTTATGCAAAAATTCCTGTGAATTATAAACAGGAACGATAATTGAAAACGTTTCTTTTTCGTCAACTGCCATACCAACCAGAAGAGACCGGTAACAAAATTCATTTGTGTGGCAATGAAAATTATTGTTATTGAGATAATAGTTTAATTTGAGTGGGCCTCCAATGCTGTGGTTTATGTTATCCGGTGGCACCCAGAATTGTTGAAAATGAAATAGGGGAGGTGGAGATGTACTTTCTTGTTTCGAGAACTATATTTATTACTGTTTTTGTTGTCGAAAAAACATTGAAATGGCAGTTATGCCAGTCTGGTTTGTGATTTAACCTTTGCGGTTGTGAAAAAATCGGATAACATTGAACGGATCGTGCTACTGATAAATAACAGCCTCGACTAGCACTTGCCTTGGCGTAAAGCTCGACCGACCTAACCGATTCAGGCAGAACGTCACAAATCAATTGGGTGCAGGGCTTGGATTTGAACCAAGGACCTTCAGGTTATGAGCCTGACGAGCTACCGAGCTGCTCCACCCTGCGACAACAACACCATGGGTAAAGTGTTTTATCTTGCTGTCAAGTAATAAATTTATTTAAATTTTGTTTTTGTAGGTTTGTTTTGCAAGTGTTAGCTCGTAATAATAAGATTATTAGTGATGTAATAGTTTGATTTAACGATAACGTGCAAAGTCACCGTAATATGAAAAATTTTGAAGCACGTATTATTTTTGTTGAGATTATTAACATTGTCAATGCTTGGTTATGCAATTGGTTGTTGACATATGGTGATTTTTAATGTTGTTCTCTTGTTGGTGGGAAAGTTGCTATGAATAGCAGAATTACAACAAAAGGATATACTTTGTTAGAAACTATCTTGGCTGTTTCTATTCTCGTTGTTCTTGCTTTTCTGTTGTGGCGTTTGGTTGATGTTAGCAGCGATCATAAGCACCAAGATGATGTTATTGAAAAAATCGATAGTGAATTAAGTTGTATACAAAATGTCATAAGGGATGATTTGTCGTTGATGGTGTTTTTGAAAAAGCAGTGTCCTATTTTTGAAATAAAGGTCAAGGAAGATGGCAGGGGATACGTGATGTCGTTTTTTACAACAAATACACAAGAAAATCTTACAGTAGCTGTTCAATATGATGTTCAAGTGATTGATTATGCTAAAATTCAGTTATGTCGCATGGAAGTAGCGCCCAAACAGTCATTGATAATGCAACAAAATTTTGTTAACGATAAATCATTGGCCTCGATGTTCGATTCAGTTAGTGATGAATTTAAGACAATACGAAAGTTTGGAGTTTATTTGTCGGGATGTGTTATTCGTCCATCAGTAAGGATTAAATGTAATCATGTTATGGCACCTGCGCGCGTTGTTAATGGTGATATTGTTTGCAGAAATGGTAAGTTGTTTTATGCCCATGCGGGGTATGATTATCGTGTAGTAAAGGAGGTTCCTTTTTTTGATGTTTCTTTGCGTGCTTTGACGCAGTTTGATCAAAAAAAAGCAGCTAAAATGTACCGTAATAATGATGATCATGTGAATGATTTTGTTATAAAGAGATCAAGACGTAGTTTTTTACGGATTGTTCCTATGTCATCGTGTATATGGTAGTTATATTATCGTTGATCGCTGTATTTTGAAAACCTGTCACATATGTTAATGAATATTCTGACGATTTTGCATGATATAAATGAAAATGCTAAAATGAAGCATTGTGATAAAATGACTGTTGATATGAATTGTGATACACTGAATTTTGAATGTTGAAATAGAAATATACAGATGATGTAAATCAAGTTACTAAGTTGTTCTAATTGTATTCTTTGAGAGTTTGATGGAAGTTGTTCGGTGTTGAATAAACATCTTTGAAAAAAATCAAAGCATAATAAAAAAAACACAGAAAATCCTATTGGTAAGAATTGAAACATCGTATCGAATATAAGTCCGATGATGCAGTATAGCAGCGTGGTGCCGATAATATGCAAGTGGTGGAGTGGGCAACATGCAAATAATCCGATTGGAATTATCAATATGCCAGCTAGTGTGACTGTATTGTTTAATAATTGGCAGCAAAAAATTATACACCAATAAAAAATTATAATTAATAATGATGACATGAGATTATTGTGGTATTAATACAGATACTTCATATAAATGAGATAATAAATTGCCATTCAAGTTGACGGTTTCATTAAAATATTCTTCGCCATTATTGTAAGGTGACGTTACTGTGCCAATAATCATTCCTTCTGGAAATATTCCTGACAATGATGATGTTATTAGTGTTATTGTATTTGAATTGTTAAATATTTCATATGGTATTTCTTCAGCATGTCCTCGTGCTTTATTCAGACTGCTGGTATTTTTTCCGCTAAAAATAATAGGGTGGTATTTGATGTCATTTAATGCATGACATGCGATACGAAATGTTGGTGATGTTAATAATTCAACGATTGATGTATTCTCTGTTGTTGATTTTATTCGGCCGATCGCATATCCATTCGATATTACTCCCATGTTTTTTTGTATTCCGTCGTTATGTCCAACATTTATGATCAATTCATTCGTCCATGTTGCAATATCACGACGTAATACTTTTGCAGGAATTGTTATAAAATTTCCTAATGTATGTCGGTCATGATTATATTGTTTTTCTGCGACAATGGTGTTGATTTGAGTCTGCAAGAAAATATTTTGACGTACTAGTTGTTCGCAAAATCCAACAAGTTCAGATTTTGACAAAAGTTTGTTCTCAAATTGTTTGCGCAGTTCTTCGATTGTTACAGTCGATGTATATATTCCTGCTTGAACATGTTCGAACAAATGTTTTATGTCGCGTTTTAGCGTGTTCGGGATGATTATTAATAATAAAATTACCCAAATTAATGGCAAACAATGCTGGAATATATGTCGTTTTTTATTGGCAACAGGAAAACAATTTGATGAAAATTTTTTCTTATTGTTCATTTTTCAGATTTATTAATCATTGAATGTAAATAGCTTAATCCTGAGTTATGATCGTGGAAAACGCCATTTAACTGTGCTTGGAAACAAGCATTTAATATTTTTGTAAAAGTTTTTGAAGGTATTAATTTTAAATTTATTAAATCTTGACCAGTGATAATAGGTGTTGGTTTTTTGTTATAGCAATCAAGGTTGGTTGAAGCTTGTGTTAGCCATTTTTCTATTTGCCCATTATAATGTTTGTTGAAATATTTTCTACCATTGGTGTCATTGTAACATAATCGACACAATCTATCAATTCTGCCGACATTATTGGATAATTGTAATATTTGATCAATGACATTTGAATTTCTTTTTTTGTAAATGTCTCTTGGTATCATGTGATAACGAATAAGAGGAAGTATTTCGTTAATCATTTTCTTTGATGTGCCAATAGATAATAGAAATGTCTGTGCTGGCTCAATTCCAGCTTCATCATGTCCATAATGTTGAATGACATTGTCGTAATATGTTGTTGTATGCGGTTTGCCAAAATCATGACATAATGTTGCGAGGCCAACAATAATGTCCTCTTTGTTGTCATTTACTTTAGTGCGTGCAAATGAATCCATTGCCAAGCAAGTATGTTCTAATACTGATCCTTCTGGATGTTGTTTGGGATTTTGTTGACATGAGTCTAATATTTCAATTTCAGGAAAAAATTTTAACCAATTAACCTTTTTTAAAAATTTTATACCAAATGATGGGCGTCGTGATAAAAGTATAAGTTTTTCCCATTCTTGATATATGCGTTCTTTGGATAAGTATCTTGGTGTTAATTGTTGGCATATTGAAATTGTTTCTGGATCTGGTTGTAACAAAAATCTGCCAGCGAATTGCATACCGCGCAATACACGCAATGGATCTTCTGCAAATTGTTTACTAACATGACATAATTTATGAGATTTTAAGTGCGAAATTCCTCCATGTATATCAATCAATCGTTCATGAATAACATCGAAATAAATGGCATTCATTGTAAAGTCTCTTCTGCTGGCAGCTTCTTTAATGTTGTCAGCAGAAAATTCTCGTATGTCAAATGATCGGTGATATTTGCCAGTTATATGTTCTTTTCTTGGTACAGAAATATCAATATTAGCATTGGCGACTTTGATTACACAAAATGATTTTCCTGTTTCCAATATATTATACCTTGATGACAATAATTGTTCCAGATTTTTAAATGATATCTTGGTAACTTCTATGTCGAAGTCATTTATATGATTTTCCAGCACAGCATCTCTTACACATCCCCCGACGAAATATGGCAGAGCACCATTAGCGTGTAAATATCGACAAATATCAACCGCTAAATCAAATGTTGATTTGTCTGACAGTCGTTTAAATGTTTCAATGCTAATATTTTGGTCCACCTATTTTATTTATGATGCTTATAAAATATCACTAGGTTTTAATGACAAGATTTTTGTTGTTTTAACAGATTGCATTAATTCCGCTGCAAGGATCATATATTAGAAATATTTTTTAATATATGATCAGTAGAAAGATAGAGAATGTTTAAAGGTTTTTCTTTTGCTTTTTTATGAAGCAAGCGAGTATTGTTCCTGCAAATGTTACTAATGGCATGGTAAGTAGGGCATTTTTAAATGTTGCGCAGGTTATTGTTCCTCCTGAATGCAGTGAGCATCCGTTGTCGATTAAATATCCCACGATCGGTTGAAATATTCCACCAACTATCATCACAATCATATTGACAACAGCAATAGCGCTGCCTTTTGCAGACGGTTTATTCGCTTCTAAACTTGCGACAAAACATATTACTTGCGGGCTAGAAGTCACTCCTGTTAAAAATAACAATAGTCCGATTGCATATGAATTTTCGATAGGACATAGTAGCAATATTAAGAATAATATTGTGCTTAATAGTCCACTAAAGATCAGCAGTTTCCTGCGACATTTTATTCTATCAGAAAGAATGCCAGATAATGGGCTTCCTATCAACCATCCGACGAACATCATGCCAGCCAATTGTGCTGCGTGGGATTTTGTCAATCCTAATGCGCATTGGATATATTGAATCCCCCATAAATCTCCAAATACTATCGTTGGCATATATAGACATCCGCCAACAAGACCGATGATCCATGTTTGCTTGTTTGTAAATACACTGATTAATCCTGACAAGAATGTCATATTTGGTTCATCTGTTGTTTCTAATGATTGTTGTCTGTTTTCCCAATGTGGTGTTTTTGGAATAAATATTGTTAATAGGACAGTTATTATTGTCCCAACAGCTGCTAGCCATGTAAATGTTGATTGCCATCCTACATTATCGATTAAATACGATAATGGAGATTGTCCCATTAAAGCACCGGCAAATCCGATAGCTGTCGTCATTCCTGACAGCATTGCTAATCGTGTATCATGAAACCATACAGCTGCTACATACATTACTCCAATGAATGCACAACTCGCACCAGTACCAGCAGCTATACGTCCTAATGTAATATTTGTTAAATGATATGATGGCAACGTTGGCAATAAACATCCTATTATCACTAGAACCGATGCTGGGATTAATATTTTTCTGCCACCAAATTTATCAAATAATAGTCCTACAAATAACTGTAATGGTGAATAAATGAAATAAAATGCACCTAATGATGAAGCTAATGTTGTTGCAGATGCAGCGAATGCAGACGCCAACTCATGTTCCATTACACTCGGTGCGACACGGACAACTCCTTGATAAAAATAGAAAATTACAGCCGAAAACCAGGCCAACCATGCGAGTGCTCCATCTTTTTTATACAACGATGATTTCATTTAATATTATGAAGTTGTAGAATTTTTGGCAGCTATTCAATATTTTACTGAAAATTTTTGGAAGAAAAACTGTATATTTTATAGATGCGAAAGGTGTTATTAATGTTTAATTTTTTTATGAACAATATTTTGAAAAAACTGTAATATTGCATCATCGTTATTCATTGATGTTTCTGTTAGACTTATTCGTATGCCAAGTTTTTGCAGGTCATTGATTGCCGTTTCGCAGTATTTTTGAAATTTATTGTGCAAGTGATTGATTTTTGAGTGGTCGTTTGTATTGATTTCAAATATATCACCAGTTTCTATGTCTTCCAGTGCAATTATTCCTATTTTATGAGGAATTATATCGTTTTTATCATTAATAATGATCAATGAAATATCATGTTTGGCAGACAATTGATGTATATGTGATGCTATTTTTTTTCTGTCATACAATATTCCAAAAATATCAGTTATAATAATGATGTTGGAACGTTTTTTTATTATGTGATACAATGCAGCAATATCTTTGTGCAAATCTTGTTTGTTCGTCGGTTTTGATTGTGCGACTAAATGTTGTATTGTTGCAATATTATTTTGCGGTCTGATATAATATTGTTCGTTGGTGCCTAAAAAAAACAGTCCTACTTTGTCATAATGTCTTTTGGACAAAGATAGCAATTGATTTATGATTGATTGTGCTAATTTGGTTTTAGATTGTTGTTGTGTAGAATATTCCATTGATGCACTTGTATCAATAGCAATAATAATGTCATTGCCACTATCTTTTGATAGAGTGTTTACTATAGTTTCTCCTGTTTTGGCTGTTGATGGCCAATTGATTAATCGAATA
>CAZPRW010000032.1:0-8691 GCA_964589405.1 uncultured Opitutales bacterium
TTTTCAATAACATTTTTGTCAGCATTTTTGACAGAAAAAATTTTCAATAAAATAAAATATCTATTCATGCGAAAAAATGTTGATTTTCACGATTACAATAACATACGTTGGGAAAGTGCTCGAGTGGCGGAATGGTAGACGCTGAGGACTTAAAATCCTTTGTCAGTAATGACGTGCGGGTTCGAGTCCCGCCTCGAGCACCATTCTAAGCCGCTAAGACTCGATCGTTCGTTGACTGACGTTTTTAATGTTAGCAAGAATGTGTGCATTTCTTTATGTTATATCTGTCTTGACAATTTGCTAGTTACGAAGTTCGAAGAAAAATATTCGCAATATTGAAAATCTGCTATAGGATTTTTAACTAGAACCCTAATAAGTTTCTTTTCGACTTTCAGAAACTATCAATTAACAAAACTGATATTAGCTCTAATTGTTTCTTATTAAAAAAACTTACAATATTCACTTAGAAATAGTTTTAATTATCTATATATACAGTATTTTCATAGCTTTTCACACTTCAACAGTGATACTAACAAAAAAATCACTCATCATCAAATTGATTGGAATTCTGGTAATTTTGCTTGCAGAAAAGAATTAGTTTTTTTGAATTCCGGCAAAACATCTGTAGATGGCACTTAATATTAAAAATTTTGTAGTATCTGGACTTGGTAATTTGTTTGGATTTTGGTCGCATGACATCGGGATCGACCTTGGAACAGCAAATACATTGGTTTTCGTAAGGGACAAGGGTATTGTTCTTCGTGAGCCTAGTGTGGTCGCTGTATATAGTACATCACGCAGAATACGAGCTGTCGGAGAAGAAGCAAAAAAAATGCTAGGACGTACTCCTGGTAGCATAGTAGCCTTGAGGCCGATGAAAGATGGTGTAATTGCTGATTTTGAAGTAACAGAGGCGATGTTACGTTATTTCATTGGCAAAGTGTCGAAATCTATGCATTTGGTCCCTCCTAGGGTAATAATCGCAGTGCCATCTGGAATAACAGAAGTAGAAAAACGTGCTGTCAAAGAGGCAGCCATTCATGCCGGCGCACGCGATGTATTATTAATACAAGAGCCAATGGCAGCTGCTATTGGAGTTGGACTGCCCGTAGATGAGCCATCTGCCAACATGATCGTTGACATAGGTGGTGGCACTACAGAAGTCGCAATATTATCATTAAATGGTGTAGTGTTTTCACGAAGCATACGTGTTGGCGGTGATGAAATGGACCGCAACATAATAAATTATATTAAACGCGAATACAACCTTGTCATAGGAGAACGTACAGCAGAAGAATTGAAAATGAAAATTGGATCTGCTGCACCATTGGAAGAGGAACTTTCATTATCAATCAAGGGCCGTGATGCTGTTGTCGGACTGCCACGTACAATAACAGTGTCATCAAAAGAAGTTCGTAACTCTTTGAAAGATTCCTTCGCTTCAATAATAAATGTAATCAAGGGCGCGTTGGAGCAATGTCCACCAGAACTATCGTCTGACCTGGTAGATCGTGGCATCGTGTTGGCCGGTGGCGGAGCGTTAATACGTAACTTGGATGTATTGATCGCGGGCGAAACAGGTCTGCCTGTAGTGGTAGCACATGATCCGTTGAGCGCAGTTGCAAATGGAACAGGCACTGTTCTACAAGACCTATCAGTATGGTTTGACAACGAATAATTTTGAACTAGCATTGTCAGAGTAGTAACCTTATGATGAAAAAATCATTACTCAGAGTATCGTGTGTCTTTGTTGTCTGCGCAATGTTCTCATTAAGTGGATGCATGACATTAAAACGTCCCCAACAATTGTCATATTCGACAAATATTATGGGTCACGGAAACGCTACTGAAAAAATGATGTACAAGTTTCTTCGCGAGCGCAATAAATCATTATCTAACCAAAAGATATCGTATATTGTAAAAACTTACATTTGGGAATCATCATATGAGGGCATCAATCATGATGTTGCATTCGTTCAAATGTGCCATGAAACGAATTTCTTGAACTTTGGTGGTACTGTCGTCCAACAACAAAATAATTTCTGTGGCCTTGGCACTACTAGCACGTCTGAACGTGGTGCATATTTCAAAACAATAAAAGATGGCATACGTGCTCATATTCAACATTTGAAGGCATATGGGTCAACGGCGCCACTAAATAATAAATGTGTGGATCCACGATTCTCATTAGTCAAACGCGGTGTAGCACATAATATATACGACTTAACTGGCAAATGGGCAACCGATAAAAATTACGGCAATGCTCTAGATCAAAAACTAAAACAGCTGTTCGCAACACGTACAAGGTAATATAAAACATTACGTAAAATTTAGGTAAAAAATATTAGTCCACCTTAAAGTAGTTGCCGAAAATAGTAACGCAATTAGGTGGTAATTTCACGATATAGGTGTTTAGATTGTGTTTACCTAATCCAAACAGCCATCAGAAACAAAATTACACAACAAACCATATATTACCGCAATCACGTCAAAATCGCAATAATTAAACTAAGGCAAAACTGTGTTAAAAGCCGTTTATTTCAAATAAATCTGTTATGCTGGAATTATTATGGATTCGTTGAATGGCACCACCCATCATCTCCCCAATATTTAAAACAACAATCCTATCATGATCAATAATACGACTTGTTGAGTTCGTTGTAAAAAATGTATCTATTAGCCCTTGATCTAACAACTTGTATCCATCATTCGTCAATAAACAATGCGTAACAGCAGCAATAACAGAACGTGCACCATGTTGTTTTAAAATTTTTGCAGCCTCTACTAATGTTTTGGCAGTCACTGCCATGTCATCCACCAATAAAATATCACGACCATCAATATTTCCAATAACATTCAATGCCTCAACTTCATTGCCACTATGACGACGTTTAGCAACCATAGCTAATTCACACCCCAATGCATCAGCATATGCCACTGCCATTTTTGAACTGCCAAAATCAGGAGAACATACTGTCAAATTACTAGTATCAGACTGCCGTACATATTTTATAAATAAACTAGCCGCAAACAAATGATCAACCGGAATGTCGAAAAAACCTACCAACTGTTGAGAATGCATGTCTAACGCTAATATTCGATTCGCCCCTGCTGTAACAATTAAATTAGCCACCAATTTCGCGCTCACTGGAACACGTGGCTTATCCTTCCTGTCCTGCCGAGCATATCCAAAAAATGGAATGACAGCAGTTATACGTCCTGCTGACGCACGTTTTGCAGCATCTATCAGAATCAATAATTCCATCAAGTTATCATTTGCTGGAGCATTAGTCGGTTGAATAATAAAAACATCATCACCGCGGATACTTTCCTTGATCTGAACACTAATTTCACCATCAGGAAATCGATCAATCATCACATGAGATAATGGAACATTGAGATATTTACAAATTTCATGTGCTAATGCAGGATTTGACGTACCAGAAAAGATTTTTATCGACTTAGTAGACATACACACTCCTTCCGTAATCTACAAACTACATCAATATCTACTATATCTAAAATAGTCAATGTTCAAAAAAAATTTATTATTCAGCAACACCAGTAATTGCTATTTTGTATTCATCTGCTCGTTGTAACACATTGTCTTTGTCTAAAATAATCACGCGCTGCGACTCTAAAACAACATTCCGAATACGTGAATTATGCAAATTGTCCAATGTTGTCATCCCAAAAACAGGAACATCAAACCGAAAATCTTTATTCACCACCGTTGTCTTAATAAAAATTCCATTTTTTAATTTAAAATTTCCAACACGACGGATCAAATCATCCGTACCAGCAAAATCTTCCACAGCAACCACTGTACCATTATTAACAACAATACTCTGACCAATGTTCAATCGAGCTACCTCACGAGCAATATTAATACCAAATGTAACATCATTATCACTAACCGACAATTTCGTTGTCGTCATCAATCCATCACTCGCCAATGAATCTTCCAAGAATGATCTAGCATCAAGAACATTTATCCCCAGCGATGATATTTCTTGAACAATCGCACCGAATATCGTCTCAGCATTTTTTTCTTTAAGACGCGCTAACAGTAACATTGCCTTAAGATCCGGAATCATGCCATGGAATAATTTCTTGGGTTTTACTTGTCCTGCCATTATGACATGCGTCGTCTTAAACCGTTGCAACCAGCTCAACATCTTTCCAAGTTGACCAACAGAAATAAATGCCTTACGGGAATTGTCCAAACGATCGAACCAATCACGATCTACTTCATCATCTACAGCGATTACAGAAAATTCACGACCGAAATTAAACAATGCCTTCGATAATATTACAGGATATTGTCCCCTGCCTGCTAATATGGTAATTTCAGCATCTTGCGAGATAATGTCATGAGCATGTTTCATCTCAAACTTCCATTTGTATCATCCATCATTCGTTGTCGAATGACATCATATAAAACAATTACTGCTGCATCATTTACGTTCAATGAATCACAAATTCCCATCTGCGGCAACATAACTGTCTGTACATCGTTCTTTTTTAACCAAAAATCACTCAATCCATTATGTTCAGACCCTATCAATATTGCCAGCGGACAACAAAAATCCTGATTGAAATAATAATTTTTCGATGATGGTGTTGTTGCGAATAGCGATAAATTCTTTTTTGTCAGAAAATCATACGCTGACATGTTATCAGTAACCGCTATTTTTAAATTAAATAATGCTCCTTGAGATGCACGTACAACATTTGGATTAAATATATCTGTTACTGGGTTACAAAGTACCATCATATCAACACCAGCAGATTCTGCCGACCGCATTAACGCACCTAAATTGCCAGACTTTTCTATTCCTTCTGCAACAAGAACAAACGATGGCGATATATCATACATGGATGTTATATCAGTGTTCCAAAAGTCGGCTAATGCTATAATCCCATCTCCATTTTCTCTTTTGCTGACCTTTTCAAAAACCATCCTAGATACTTCAAAACATTCGATATTGCGATCATACGACGTTTGCAGTAATTCAAAATAACTATCTGATTTAAACATCGAAGGGTCAAAAAACAGACCTTCTATTGAAATACCACACGATAACGCCCTGCTGACCTCACGATATCCCTCTATCAAAAACAATCGATAACGATTACGCTTTGTCCTATCGTGCAACTTGCTCAATAATTTTACATGTTCATTGTGTACGCTAGTAATTATATTTCGTTTGTTCATTTGTCAGCAAATGCAATCTCTTCTATCTTTTTAGCAACAAACAACGATGCCCCGCAATTACTTTTATGCCATTGCAATAAATTACATGACATTTCTTCACGTTTTGCACTGTCCTTCGATAAATTTACTATGGCTGATATCGCTTGAGCATCATCATTTACCTTTGCAACGCACTTATTCATTTCTAACGCTGAACAAATCTCACGAAAATTATTCATTCTCGGACCATATACTATAGGAACTCCATTTGATGCAGCATCCAATGGGGATTGTCCACCATTATTCGGCGGCAAACTCTTTCCTATAAATGCAATATCTGCCAATGAAGTAAGAGTCGACAACTCACCTGTTGTATCCACTAAACAAACATCAACATCTGACTTGGCATCACCATTCGACCGCTGATGCCATTTAAATCCCGATTGTTGCAATAATTCAATGACATTACTACGTCGTTCAGCATGTCGAGGGACCAACAATAATTTCCAACTTTTATCACATTCGCGGCACTTTCGTAATGCCTTTATCAGCATTAATTCTTCTCCACGCCATGTCGAAGATCCCAATATTATTTTATCATCGGAAGAAAAACCTAATGAACGTAATAAATTCTCTCTGTCATCATCTGACAACTTGCAAACATCACTGTCGAACTTCATATTGCCAGTAATTTTTATAATATCTTGCGATATTCCAATATTGGCACATCGCTGAGCAGACAATTGATCACATGCCATGACATAACTCAACGATGAAAGGACTGGCATTGCTAACCCGCGCATCGATTCATAACGCTTAAATGTTTTATCGGAAATCCTAGCATTTATCAATATGACAGGGACACTACGTCGTTTCGCCTGCCAAACATGTTCTGGCCATATTTCATTTTCCATAAGTATGGCAACATGTGGAAATATACGATTCCACGCCATCCAACTAAATAACCAAAAATCAAACGGAAACAAGCCGACAAATAATACTTTATCGCTATACATTTTTTGAGCTAACTCATACCCTGTGCTCGTTGTCGTTGTTATGACGATCTCATACATATCACTTTCTGACAAAATCGAGACCAATTTCTCTAACGCCTTTATCTCACCAACACTGACAGCTTGTATCCATAACCTGCGTTTACCAAATTTCCGTTTAGGCAATTTCGCAAACAACCCCAATCGATATTTAAAATCTTTATCATACCCACCACGCCTCTTCATGCGATAGGCATAATACGGCATAACCAACAAAAACACCGGCCAAAATAAAATACGGTATAATAAGATCGTCAACATAATCAAAGAAGTTTCACGGCCTACCCCATGCGCAATGGCATAACGACATATAAGAAATCATCTAATGTCTTAACTACACCAGCACTTAATTCATCCTTGAACTCAAAAAATACTTCATCCTGAGTAAGTACTCTTAACGGGTCGCAAAGAAAAATATGATTAAATGCAATCTCTACAGGCTCACTATCATAGACAACCGCAATTTTTTCATGTGCAGCACCATACTCTTGGCTCTCTGCAGAAATTTCTAAAGTATTGTTCTCAAACCGTAATTTTACTAAATTCTTTTGTTCACTCGAAACAATGGCAACACGTTGTATACACTCTAATGCCAATTGACGGTCAAGTTTTATACGATTTTCAGTTGTCTGCGGAATAATCTGCCGAAAATTTGGATAATTTCCATCAATCACTTTCGACACTAAACGAATATCCCCTATTAGACCATCTTTATTGTCCTTGCTTACTCCAACCAAAAATGTCACTTGTTTCTTGTCATAAGAAAACGATACTTCATCTCCTTGCCCCAACAATCTTTCCAACTCTCGGATAGTCTTACTAGGAACAATCACACCATGTGTATGTTCAGCAACAGTCGACATCTTATGCGAAACAACGCTCAATCTCCTGCCATCAGTTGCTGCAAATGTCAATTTATCACCATCGAAACAAAAATATACACTATTGAGAATGAATCGATTATCATCATTCGATTGTGCGAATGACACTCTTTTCAACATCTTAGCCATATCAGATTGTTGCAATACTGTTGTATTGTCAGCATCATTTAGTTCAGACACAGGAAATTCTTCAGCACTAAGTCCCATGATTTGGAAGTGTGACCTGCCAGATGATATATTTACTTTATTTCCATCAAGCTCAACGATCACATCAGGGCTAGGCAATGACCGGATTATGGCAGATAACTTTTTAGCAGGCAATGTAATTTTACCAATACGTTCAACATTTGCACTTACGCAGCAGTTAATTGATACATCTAAATTAGTCGCAGATAGCCGCAATCCATCTTGACATGCATCTAACATAACATTGCTCAAAATAGGCATTACAGAACGACTTTCAACAATGCTCGATACTCGCTGCAACCCATTGACAAAGATCTGTTTTTCTATAGAAAACTTCATATTTTTTTAGAAAAGAATTAGTTGTTAGTATTTTTTTATGGAAAAAGTGCAAGCCAGCATTTCATTAGCCCACAAATTCATCCAATATAATGACAAAAAATAACACCTTGCCACAAAAAGAAATAAAAAAATTACAAGAGCGATATCATAAACTTTTGGATGAAATAAAATTGCATGACAGGCTATATTATAAAGAAAATCATCCGACGATTTCTGACTTTGAATATGATTGCTTAAAAGCGGAACTGGAACGACTAGAGCAAACATTATCTGAACAGGCTATATCAATAGAAAGGTCTGTCATTGGCGACGATAGAACAAATGGATTTAAGACAGAAAATCACCTGTCTCCAATGCTAAGCCTAGCAAATACGTATTCTTTCGAAGAACTAGAAAAATGGGACACAAGAAATCATGAACGATTGCAAAATATACCATTCTCATATGTCATTGAGCCCAAAATCGATGGTGTGGCAATTAATTTGATATATCGCAATGGAAAGTTCGAAAGAGCAATAACACGAGGAAACGGCATAATCGGGGATGATGTAACAAATAATATACAAACCATAATAAATTTTCCACGGAATATAAAAACATCATGTCAAATTTTAGAAATTCGCGGTGAAATATATATCGACAATGAAACATTTATAGCCGTCAACAATATGCGAGATGAACAGGGAGAAGAAGTATTTTCTAACCCACGTAATTTAGCAGCAGGAACGTTAAAAACATTGGATCAAAATGCTGTCGCAGCTCGTAATTTACAATTAATAACGTACTCTATAGGATATGCAGACAACAGTAGTATGCCTAACCAACAAAACGACATTTTAGAATGGTTAAAAACATCTGGCTTTCAATCACAAGAACAATATTGGACGGCAAATAATATACAAGAAACTTGGGAAGCTATACGCCTTCTTGATGAAGCGCGCCATAATTTTCAGTATCATACTGACGGCGCTGTGTTGAAGATCAATCAATTTGACCTATACAATATTCTTGGAACAACTGCAAAATCTCCTAAATG
>CAZPRW010000033.1:0-8505 GCA_964589405.1 uncultured Opitutales bacterium
ATGTCCTAATGTAATATTTCCGCGGCCAGAAAAAATGAAAAACATTTTAGGGGAATATATCAGTAATCTTGGCCTAAAACAATTCCGATGTGCAGAAACTGAAAAATATGCCCATGTTACATTCTTCTTCAATGATTATAGAGAATTGCCATTCGATGGCGAAGACAGGCAATTAATCCCTAGCCCAACAAATATTGAAACATATGACCAACAACCAGAAATGAGCGCATATGCTGTAAAAGATACTGTATGTAATGCAATATTGAGCAAAAAATATGATTTGATCGTAGTAAATTTCGCAAACCCTGACATGGTGGGACATACTGGTAATATGCTCGCTGCAAAAAAAGCAGCAGAAACAGTCGACGCATGTTTACAAGAAATATTATCAGCTGTCGACAAAGCAGATAGTTGCGCATTGATAACAGCCGATCATGGAAATTTGGAATGTATGGTAGAGCTCAAAAGTGGAGTACCATTTACACAACATACAACAAATCCAGTAGAAGTACTTTTATATGGCAAACAATTAGCAAATGTTAAATTGCGACAAAACGGAGCATTATGCGACATCGCACCAACATTATTACAAATGATGAAATTGCCACAACCACAAGAAATGACAGGGAAATCTCTCATTGAGAATAGTTGATCATTTTTCTTAGTTTTGAATTAACAATAACACCGTTTTTCAGAAATGCACAAGGTTCTGCGACCGATATAAAACCTTGCAATCATATATACCATTTATACTATCTTCTGCACGATGGGTGTTCATGGTATAAATCTGCAAGAAATTTCAGACGTTAATTTTATTAATAAACAATCTGCAATTTCGCAATCGCATACTCATATTAATGATAAAAACAGCAATGCTATCATTGCAAAGTCACTTAAAAATTATACGATAGCAATCGTTGCAGAGCAAGAATCCGCCAAAAACACGATACTGGACATTCTCAAACAAAACACCAATATTTTTCAATCGAATGCTTCATTAGCCCAGTGCAAACAAATGATAAATATGACATATACAGCGAATCAAAAAGCATGCATTGTTATCATGAACACATGGTCAATGGAACAAATGGAAGATTTTATCGATAAATATACAACATTGCCAGAAGCGATGTTAGGAAAATTATTCAGCGTTGGACTGTCTCCTGACATTCTCCCAAATGACATTAAACAATCAAAAGCATTTTTACATGTAGCTGTCGTCAATAATCCTGAACGATTGATCAATGAAATATTGTCAAAATTCGACATACAAACTAGCAGATTATGCATATCACAACTGGACAAAGATGACATTAAAACATTATCTCAACACAATTTGCCATTAATGTATCTACCAATTAATACTTTAACACACGGATCACTATTACAAAGGAATTCAAATGAATACCTGCAACCAATGTTTATGCATATAATAAAGAACATCAAATCACGACAGGCAAGTATTGCTGGATAGGAAAACTAATGTATTAGTTTAAATCAAGACAAGACAATAAGTTTCATTGATAGGATTGGACTGGCAATATTCTTAGTACAGCGCACTTATTACAAAATCGCAGCAAAAACGTTGCCACAACCCCCATCAGCTATACAACCAGCCAGAAGAACAATTCTGCACAAACTAAGAAATACATAAAAATTGCTGCAACTGATATAATATAACCTATACGAGCACAACAATTAGAACACTTTGGCACCCCTCACTGACAGATCATTATTTCGTAAATCGACACTTCGAGACCTTAAATCAATGACATCAACCAATGTACCGTACAAGATTCGCGGATCTAAATTCTCAACAGCACAAGATAATTGCTGACTAAATTTATCATTATTATCGGATGAAACTAACTCTGAAAATACAGTTTGGCAGGATTTAATGATGATACCTTTGTCAGAACTTGATCCAGGACGAAAAAATGGAGAAAACACTGTACGCAGGTCTGATTTCACACGATCTAAAATATCTTTGGATACGCTATTTAAACATTGCGATAATGACGTCTTCAATTGACTGATATTTTTCCCAGATTGTCTAGTAAATGGCGACCATGTATCAATCAATCTCTTCTTTTCGCAAGATACAACCTTTTTACGATCAGATCCATTCTTTTCTACAACAATACTGGCCTTCTTAAAATACAATGGATTGCCAAAAAACTTTCTAGGAACATTATACCTATTGCCACAATTACCATTTTCAATGGTATGCCCACAAAAACCAATAACCGATATATCTCGATCGCAAGATACATCATTATACTCCGGAACAGCGGCACATGTCACAGACTGGCTAACAACATTTTGAGTATCCATTTCTTGCAAAGGTTCCATATGCCTACTTTTAAAGGCGTAGCACAATTATATTATTTTATCAAGGAAAAACAGCAAATTTTTAACAAAAAAACATGGAATTCTTCACTGGCGGGACAGGAGGGAGTCGAACCCTCGACCTTCGGCTTAGAAGGCCGCTGCTCTATCCACTGAGCTACTATCCCGCTCAAAATTCCATAAAGCGATCTTCGCAACGTCTGTCAAAGAAAAAAATCACAGAACAAACGAAGCTACATCTTTAATCCAAACTGCGCAGCAAGTGCCTGCATGTTCCTCATGCCATTTTTCCCTTTAAATGATTTCATCATTTTTTGCATCTGCGAAAATTGTTTGAGCAGTGAATTAACATCCTTCAATTCTACCCCTGCACCCTTTGCAATACGAGCACGACGAAAAGAATTTATAATCGCTGGCTTCTTTCTTTCTTGCTTTGTCATCGATTGAATAATCGCTTCTGTCTGTTTCATCCCCTTCTCATCTGCATCAGAATTTATTTGTTTGCCCATACCTGGTATCATCTTCATCAATCCAGACAACGGCCCCATCTTTTTTATTTGCTGAATGCTAGATAAAAAATCTTCAAGGTCAAATTCTGCCTTTTTTATCTTTTTAGCCAATTTTTCTTGTTCATTTTCATCAACATTCTTTTGGGCGGCTTCTACCAATGAAACAACATCGCCCATTCCAAGTATACGTGTTGCCATTCGTTTTGGATGAAAAACAGAAAAATTATCAGCGCGTTCCCCATTACCAATAAATTTTATAGGAACACCAGTAACATATTTCATTGATAGCGCTGCACCACCTTTGGCATCACCATCTAATTTCGTGAGAATAATTCCAGTCAACGATAATGCTTCATTAAAAGCACGTGCTACATTTACAGATTCTTGTCCAAGTGCACCATCAGCAACTAAAAATATTTCATCAGGAGAAACTGTTTTTTTAATATCTTTTATTTCTTCAATTAATAAGTCATCGATGTGCAAACGACCAGCAGTATCAAAAATAATAGCATTACATTTATTTTCATCAGCATATTTCAATGCATGTTTTGCAATTTTGACAGCATTCTTGGATGTGCGTTCATTATAACATGGAACAGATTGTTCACTCGCTACAACTTCAAGCTGATCAATTGCTGCAGGACGATAAATATCACAAGCAACAAGCAAAGGTGAATATCCCAATTCTTTAAGAAATTTTACAAGTTTTCCTGATGTTGTTGTCTTTCCTGAACCATGCAATCCTGCCAGTAAAATCTTTAATGGTCGTTTGGTATAAACAACATTCTCTTGTTCAACACCGAGCAATGATACTAATTCATCATGAATGATCTTTACTATCTGCTGCTCTGGTAATATTTTTTTAACTACTTCTTGCCCAATCGCTGCTTTGCGAACACCATCAATAAAAGCGTCTGCTGCCTCACGATTGACATCACTGCTGATCAACGCAAGACGTATTTCTTGTAATGCATCTGCAATGTTTTTATCAGAAATTTTTCCAAGGCCACGTAAATTTTTAAAAACACCAGATATTTTTTCAGTAATCGATGTGAACATACTGATGTTTTACATAAGCACAACTACTGCATGAGCAAGTGTTTTAGTATGAGACATTGAAAGTTTTACTTCATTAAACCCACGCATATCCATCTGTTCTAATGCATTTTTCGACAATATAATGTACGGCGCACCTGATGGTTGATTCGCAACAACAACGTCCTTCCAAGAAATAACACGACCTATCCCTGTACCCAATGCTTTAGCGTATGCTTCTTTAGCAGCAAATCTAGCAGCAAACCCAATAGAAGATCGTGACGATTTGGAACAATATGATATTTCCTCTTCACAAAAAATACGATTGATAAAAACTTCACCAAATCGCCGAATAGCGTTATCTATACGTTGAACCTCAACGATATCAGTCCCTATAGATAACTTTCCATTCATGATAAAATCGAACATGATTTAGTCTTTATCTTCTGCAAACAATTTTCGACAAACCATACATTTTTCAAGACAATGCCCACGTGCAGGACAATATTTTCTTCCATAAGCTATCATTTGTAAATGCAATCGTTGCCAAGTATTTTTCGGAAAAATCAATTTCAAATCGCGTTCTATTCCTGTAACATTCTTTGCATCTGACAATCCCCATCTACGAGCTAATCGCGATATATGCGTATCTACAGGGAAAGCAGGCATTTTAAAACATTGGCTCATGATGACAGACGCTGTTTTATGTCCAACCCCTGGCAGTGCTTCTAGATCAGAAAAATTGTCAGGAACAACACCGTTGTGTCTTGCTAACAGCTGTAATGACATATTTTTGATAGCACGTGATTTTACATGATATAGTCCGCATGGACGTATAATTCGTTGCAATTTTTCTTCTGCAAGCGACGCCATATCCTCTGGAGAATCCGCATACAAAAACAATTCTTTCGTTACATTATTAACTTTCTCGTCGGTACATTGTGCTGACAACATAACTGCAATCAAAAAAGTAAATGGATTACTATAGTTTAATGAAACTACAGGATCTGGGACACATTTATCCAACATATCCAAAATAAATTTTACTTTTTCTGTACAGTTCATAGGGTACTACAACATGAACAACATTGGCAGCTTATCGCAATGTTTTTTTGCACAAAGAATCGGCGGAAAAAATTTTGGAGTTAGCAACCAAATCTATAAATTTGAAAAGATAAAAATAGCAAAACGTGAGTCTTTAGAACGTTATCCAAACAGATTATTGATAGACATGGGGATAGGAGAACCTGATGGAATGGCATCGGAAACAACTATCAATGTATTGTGTCGAGAAGCTACGAAATATGAAAACAGAGGATATGCTGACAATGGATGTTCAGAATTCAAACAGGCTGTTACGACATATATGTCTCGAGAATTCAATGTTACGTTAGACCCTTCAACGGAAATCATGCATTCTATGGGTTCAAAATCAGCATTGTCAATATTACCGCTTTGTTTTATCGACCCGGGAGATATTGTCATTACTACAACGCCAGGATATCCTATTTTTGGAACCCATGCAAAATATTTAATGGCAGATGTCATCGGGTTACCTCTGTTGGCTAAAAATAACTTCTTACCTGATTTTACTTCATTATCTGAATATATTCTTGAACGCGCAAAGGCCGTTATAGTAAATTATCCAAATAATCCGACAGGAGCATGTGCAACAAAAGAATTTTTTCAAAATCTTGTAGAACTAGCCCACAAATATCAATTTGTCATCATCAATGATGCTGCATATTCTGGACTGACATTCAACAGGCGTGATAAACTATCAATACTAAATATTGATGGAGCAATGGATGTCGCATTAGAGCTGCATTCATTGTCAAAAGGATTTAATATGACCGGATGGCGCATTGGTTGGGTATGTGGAAATAAAGATTTGATCGAAGCATATGGATGCGTCAAGGGAAATACAGATTCTGGTCAATTCCTAGCAATACAAAAGGCCGCTGCTAATACATTATTAAATCAACAATTCTTTGCCGAAAACAATGCCAGGAAATACTCTGCTCGCATGGAAAAAATTATTCCTATTTTGCGAGATTGTGGATTTACCGTAAATTATCCTAAAACAGGGTTCTTTCTGTATACAAAATCACCAACTGCTGTAGAGCATAACGGTCATAAAATAAAATTCACATATGCAGAATCTTTTGCTCAATGGATGATAACAGAACTAGGCATTGTTGTTGTTCCATGGGACGATTCAGAACCTGCCATTAGATTATCTATGACATTCGGAAACAAAGACATTGATGATGATGAACTTATAAATGTTTTCCGAGAACGTATGGAAACAGCCAAGTTCATATTCTAAAAAATCAAATATGACAGCATCATCTGCATATAGAACAATAGTAAATTCTATTCGTAATAACAACATATCAGCATATGGTGTATTATCACTTTTAAACACTAAATCATGTGATGACAAAATTTGTGTAGCATGTTCTGGAGGAAGTGACTCTGTATATTTATTAGATTTTATATGCGAAAAATATAAAAATCTTCGTAATCGAATAATGGTATTACATTTCAATCATGATGTAAGAGGACAGTCATCCGATGATGATGAAATATTTGTAAAAAATTTATCACAACAGTATGGCGTAAATTGTTATTGCGAACGATTAATCAATAAACCATCTAAAATTACAGAAGAAACATTGCGATGTTGTCGTAATGAATTCTTTTCACGTGCATTAGATAAATTTTCATCAAAAATTTTGATATTGGGACATCATAAAAATGATGTTGCGGAAACATTGCTCATGCGTCTCGCTCGCGCAAGTGATATTTCAGGGCTATCCGCTCCACGTGCAATAACATTATTTCCAGATGGACATATTCGGCTACGACCATTATTAAATATCACCAAAAAAGAGTTACAAAATAATTTGTTGCAAAAAAAGCTAACATGGCGTGAAGATAGCACAAATTCCGACAATGATTTTTTTAGGAATAAAATCCGCAATTTAGTTATTCCAGTTTATAAATCTACTGCTGGCTCACATGATATAATAAATTCATTGTCAATGGCTAAACAAAATATTGAAGACGCTGATGATGCTATATCGTATTTTGCAAAAATGTTTTGCAATAACAATGACATGATGAGTACGGTATGCCTTAAAGATATTATCGATTGGCCAGTTGCTGTTCTTCGAAGGATAATAATAGAATTTTTTACAAAAAATAATATTAATGTCAGAAAATCGTATTATTCTAAAATTTTAGAAGTAATCAAACATAATAAACCGTGCAAAATCAGTACAGGTAATAATACTTGGGTATTATATAATGATCAGTCATTGTATATCGAACACTCAGACGACGTAGATCAAACAATATCCAATGGAATAATTGGCAATAATAGGTTACCAAATGGGAAAACATTACAAATATCTATCATCGATATAACAACCACAACATGGAATGATATCATCACATGCAACACAACAAGACAATGTTTTGCTAAATTACCTGATCAACTAAATGTCCAAATTAAGCAATTTTCACCATCACAAAAATATACAAGATTTGGACATAGTCATGAAAGAAAAATAAGTGATTTATTGACTTCAAATATGATAATCAAAGAAGATCGAAAATCATTACCTATGATATTTATCAACAAAGAAATATGCTGGGTACCATATTTGCCTGTTACAGATAAGTTTCAATTAAAACAAACTGATAAAAAAGCTCTTTTGTTGACATATTTTTGATACGTTTTAATCATCGATATAGTCTATTCAGCAGATAGAATATCGCGATGAAAAAGAAAAGTAATACAAAATTGTTTTTGCAAATGAAAATATTGGGAATGTGGGGAATTGTCATTCTCGCAATATTCTCATTATGGAACATGTATAATCCTACAGCTGCAGCAGTAGCAGGCAGTAAATGGACTATTGAAAATGTAATATCTGCTGCCGAAAATGGAGATATTATTGCTGGTGTCATTCAAGGAATTCCATCAAACGGGCATGAATGGTATAAGCTCTATGGAGAAGCTAAGAATGTAACAAAATATAATCCTCAACAACAAACAACAAAACCGTCCAATGGATTATTTCCACAACAATCAATAACAACATCGCAATCTGACACATCACATTTTATAGCGGAAGGACGGTTGACACAAGATAGGTATAATCGACTACTGCAATCTTCCAAAATATGGACAGAAAAACCAAGTTCGACATTGTGGACAGACATTTTGGTCAATACGATACCATACATAATATTTTTAATGCTAATATTTTTTGTATTGGGCCGTCAACTTCGTGGTGCCGGGAAAAATGCCATGAGTTTTGGGAAAAGCCGTGCAAAATTATTAACACAAGATAAAAAACGTGTAACATTTGCAGACGTTGCTGGCTGTGATGAAGCAAAAGAAGAAGTTGCTGAAATAGTAGAATTTCTGAAAAACCCTAAAAAGTTTTTGGACATTGGCGGACGCATACCAAAGGGATGTTTGATGTTCGGAGCACCTGGTACTGGAAAAACATTATTGGCTAAAGCAGTTGCCGGAGAAGCTAAAGTCCCATTTTTCAGCATAAGTGGGTCGGATTTTGTTGAAATGTTTGTCGGTGTG
>CAZPRW010000034.1:0-8300 GCA_964589405.1 uncultured Opitutales bacterium
AGTGTGATTGATGTTGCTAGCGCGGTTCCGGAAAGAAAAATATGGCAAATATAACAAAAGAACAAGTTATCGAATGGTTGAGCGAGCAGTCTGTTTTGGAGATTGCTGGGTTGGTCAAAGACCTAGAAGAAAAGTGGGGAGTTAGTGCTGCCGCTCCTGTTGCTGCAGTTGCTGCTGCTCCTGTTGCTGCTGCTGGTGGTGCAAGTGAAGAAAAGACAGAGTTTGATGTTGTCTTGAAGTCCGCTGGTGATAAAAAGATTGAAGTCATTAAGGTTGTTCGTGAAATGACTGGTCTTGGTCTAAAGGATGCTAAGGATTTAGTAGAAGGAGCTCCTAAGATGATTAAAGAAGCAGTGTCAAAGGCTGATGCTGAAGACATGAAAAAGAAGCTCGAAGCAGCTGGTGCAGCTGTGGAGCTCAAATAAAAATTTAGTATGAAAACGAAAACATCTGGGTTGTTGTTTGAGCAGCCTGGGTGTTTTTATTGAATCTTTGTCAGTTGCTAAAAATGATGTAGCTTGGTGACTGCGAAGTTATTAGTGTCATGTTTTTTCTCATGTCGAAGATTGGTTTTTGGCGCGAGTAAAAATATGGCGAAAGATGCATTTTACATCAAAAAGTATCGTTATATTATATGACGGAAAAAAATCGCGTTAGTTTCGGCAGTTTGAAAGAGGTAATAACGCCACCTTATCTTATAGAGACACAAATAAATTCTTTTAATGATTTTTTGCAGGCGGATGTTGATCCATTGTCGCGACGCAATGTCGGATTGGAGGCGGTGTTTCGTAAGACATTCCCGATAGACAGTTATGATGGGACCGTGTCGTTGCAATATGTTTCATATAGGATAGGTCCAGTAAAGTATTCTGAAGATTTTTGTTTAAAGGAAGGGCGTACTTTTGGAGCTGCGTTATATTTGACGCTGAAAATAGTCAGCGAAAACGATGAACGCGAAGAAGAAATTTACATTGGCGAAATGCCGTTGATGGGGCAGCGTGGGTCGTTTATTATTAGTGGCGCTGAACGTGTAGTTGTTAGCCAGTTGCACCGTTCCCCTGGTATTTGTTTTGAGATCACTACACATACAACAGGGAAGTCATTGTATGCTTTTCGGATCATGCCGGATCGTGGTACATGGATAGAGGTTCAGAGTGATCAGAATGATCTATTGTATGTTTATTTGGACCGCCGTCGCCGTCGTCGTAGATTCCTTTTGACGACATTATTGCGTGCATTTGGATATAGTTCTGATCGGGAAATTTTATCGATTTTTTATAAGATCAATGATCTTCGTGTAGATAAATTATTAAAAGAAGATTCATTAGTAGATATCGTGTTGACGGATGATGTCATTGATGTTTCGCAAGGAATAGTGTTGGCTCGTGCTTATGAACCATTGGGCAAGGTTTTGTTGAAGGGCCTTGCAGATGCTGGTATAAAAACAGTATCTGTTGTTGATGTTTCAAGTGATGGGGGATTGATCATCCGTAGTTTAAAAAAGGATGCAACGCATAATAAAGAAGAGGCGTTGTATGAAATTTATAAACATTTCCGCCCTGGTGAACCATTGAACTTGCAAAATGCAGAAATGTTTTTTGTTCGGAATTTTAAAGATAGCAAGAGATATGACCTTAGTCAGATCGGGCGTTATAAATTAAATCGTAAGTTGGGATTAAAGAAAAATTTAGATGATACTTTAGTCGGTGCTGATGATATTGTTGCTGCTACAAAGTATCTGTGTTTGTTGCGTGCTGGCCAAGGGTTTATCGACGATATTGATAGTTTAAGCAGCAGAAGAATACGTGGTGTTGGTGAATTGTTGATGGCACAATGTCGCATCGGGTTATCCCGTATGGAACGTGTCATTCGTGAACGTATGTCATTGCTTGAACAAAGTGTTGATATTCTATCTCCACAAAAATTAGTTAATGGAAAGCTACTAATTGGCGTCATTCGCGACTTTTTTGCTCGTAGTCAATTGTCTCAGTTTATGGATCAAATCAATCCATTGTCTGAATTGACACATAAGCGCCGTTTGTCTGCTCTTGGTCCAAGTGGTTTGAATAGAGATCGTGCTGGCATGGAAGTTCGTGACGTTCATTTTTCGCATTATGGCAGAATATGTCCGATTGAAACGCCGGAAGGACCGAATATTGGATTGATTAATTCTTTGAGCACTTACTCCAGAGTCGATGGTTTTGGTTTTATTGAAACACCATATCGTATTGTCAAAGATGGTCGCGCGTTAGATGAAGTTGTTTACATGTCAGCTGATGAAGAAGAAGGGAAGTTGATAGCGCAAGCAAATTCTCAACTTGATGAAAATGATAATTTAGTTGGCTTGGTTACCGTTCGTCGAGGAGATGAGGCGCTTGAGGTTGATCCTAAGGACGTTGATTACATGGATGTTTCACCGAAGCAGGTAATTTCAATTGCTGCAGGTTTGATTCCATTCTTGGAACATGATGATACCAGCCGTGCTTTGATGGGATCGAACATGCAACGTCAAGGTGTTCCTTTGTTGACGACGGAAGCCCCATTGGTAGGTACAGGAATTGAGCGTAAATTGGCATGTGACTCTGGTCATGTTGTTTTAGCTAAATATGATGGTATTGTAGCATCTGTTGAAGGATCTCGTATAGTCATTACCAAAGACGGTAAGATGCCGGAAAATTTTGATGCTCATTCTTCTGGACAGACTGAAGATTTACAAGTTTATAACTTGAGAAAGTATTGGAAATCTAATGCTTCAACATGTTTCAATCAAAAACCGATTGTAGAGAAACATCAAAAAATCAAGAAAGGTGATGTTCTTGCAGATGGTGCTGCGACAGATCATGGTGAATTGGCATTAGGAAAGAATGTACTTGTCGCGTTCATGCCATGGAATGGGTATAATTTCGAAGATGCTGTCATTTTGAATGAACGTATGATTCGTGATGATGTATTTACATCGATTCATATTGATGAATATGAAGTAACGGCGCGTGATACGAAATTAGGAGCAGAAGAAATTACACGCGATATTCCTAATGTTGGAGATGATGCATTAAAAAATCTTAGTAGAAATGGCATTATCAAAATAGGTGCTGAAGTAAAACCGGGCGATATTCTTGTCGGGAAAATTACTCCGCAGACAGAAACCGACCTCCCGCCAGAAGAAAAGTTATTGCGTGCGATTTTCGGTGAAAAGGCAGCAGATGTAAAAGATTCTTCATTGGTCGCTCCTGCAGGATGTTTTGGTACAGTGATGGATATAAAGATTTCCAGTCGCACTGATAATGAAAAGGAGGATGTGTCGGAAATAGAATGTCGTCGTCGCATCAAAAAGACGAACGAGGAGTTCCGTGTGCAAGCAGATTCTATTAGGGATAGTTTGACTGAAGCCTTTTCTAGCATACTTCTCGGTGAAAAGATTCCATTAGACATTATTGATAAAGAGACTGATGAAGTAATTTTACCAGCGAATAGAAAAATAACAAAGACATTGTTGCGCAGATTGGCAGCATGTGGTAAAAATATTGAAATGGCAAATTCTCCTGTTCGGACGAAGATCATGGAGATAATGGATGTTTATCAGGTAAAATTTGATGATTTAGAGGCAGAACGATTGCGCAAGATAGAAGCGATTGAAGCAGGAAACATCGATGATACTGGTATTATCAAAAATGTAAAAGTATACATTGCCAATAAAAGGAAGATTCAAGTCGGCGATAAAATGGCTGGTCGACATGGAAATAAAGGTGTTGTATCTCGAATTGTTAAGCCAGAGGACATGCCATTTTTGGCAGATGGTACACCAGTAGATATTGTGTTGAATCCATTAGGTGTTCCTAGCCGAATGAACGTTGGTCAGGTATTGGAGACACACCTTGGGTTGGTCTGTAAAAAGCTGGGTATAAAAGCTGCAACACCTGTTTTTGATGGTGTTCTAGAATCGAAGTTGTCTGAAATGTATCAACAAGCAGGTCTTCCAGATGGAGGAAAGTTCGACCTATATGATGGTTGTACTGGTCGTAAGTTTGACCAAAAAGTAATGGTTGGATGTATTTACATGATGAAACTAAACCATTTGGTCGCTGATAAAGTACATGCACGTGCTGTTGGTCCTTACAGTTTGATTACACAACAACCGCTTGGTGGTCGTGCGCAATATGGTGGACAAAGATTTGGAGAAATGGAGGTATGGGCATTAGAGGCTTATGGTGCCGCATATACATTGCAAGAATTGTTGACGGTGAAGTCTGATGATTCACAAGGGCGAACAAAAATATATGAATCAATTGTTAAAGGAGATACATCGTTGGAAGCTGGTGTTCCGCAATCGTTTAATGTTTTGATAAAAGAAATGCAGGGTCTGTGTTTGGATATAAAATTGAACGATGATGCGATGTTAGATGCTAGCAATTCATAATCATGTAGGGAATAAATAAATGAGCGCTGAGGAAAACAATCATTTAAAAGATGTAAAATCGATATTAGGGTTTGAAGATACTGGCAACTACAATAGTGTGGAGATTTCCGTAGCATCGCCTGATATTATCAGATCATGGTCAAGTGGTGAAGTCAAGAGCCCGGAAACGATCAATTATAGAACATTCAAGCCGGAACCAGGAGGATTGTTCTGCCAAAAGATATTTGGCCCCGTACGTGATTATGAATGTGCTTGTGGAAAATATAAACGAATCAAGCATAAGGGAGTAGTCTGTGAACGTTGTGGTGTTGAAGTTACTGTGTCACGTGTTCGTCGAGAGCGAATGGGGCATATAGAACTTGCTGTTCCTATATCTCATATATGGTTTTTGAAAACATTGCCTAGTCGTATGGGGTTGATGTTGGATATGACAGCGAAGGATTTGGAAAAGGTCATATACTACGAAAGCTATATGATAGTCGATCCAGGAACTACACCGTTATCAAAATGTCAATTGATCAGTGAAAAAGAATATCGTCAGTTGCAAGAAGAGTATGGTGAAGAAGCATTCGACGCTAATACTGGAGCAGCGGCAGTACGTGATGTTCTTGCCCAGATTGATCTCAAGGAATTGGCAGATGAATTACAAGAACAGTTGCGTGTTACTCATTCCAAACAAGCAAAGAAACTATTGACGAAACGATTAAAGTTAGTCTCAGCATTTGATGCAAATGATATGCGCCCTGAGTGGATGGTATTGGAAGTATTGCCAATTATACCACCTGACTTGCGTCCGTTGGTACCATTAGACGGTGGTCGGTTCGCAACGAGTGATTTGAATGATTTGTACAGACGTGTTATCAATCGTAATAATCGATTGAAGAGTCTATTGAGCTTAAAAACTCCTGATGTAATTATTCATAATGAAATGCGAATGTTACAAGAGGCAGTCGATGCTCTGTTCGACAACGATCGTCATGGACGTACAGTTGTTGGTGCTGGAAATCGTCCATTGAAATCATTGAGTGAAATGTTGAAAGGGAAACAAGGTCGCTTCCGTCAAAATCTTTTAGGAAAACGCGTGGACTATAGTGGTCGTTCCGTAATTGTCATTGGACCTGAATTGAAATTATATCAATGTGGATTGCCAAAACGTATGGCATGGGTGCTTTTCGAACCGTTTATTATCCGTCGATTGAAAGAATTAGGGTTCGTTCATACGGTCAGAAGTGCGCGCAAGATGATAGAAAAGCAAGCACCTGAAGTATGGGACATTCTTGAAGAGGTGACGAGAGAACATCCGATTTTATTAAATCGTGCGCCTACATTGCATAGATTGTCAATACAAGCATTTGAGCCAGTATTGATAGAAGGAGATGCGATTCGTCTACACCCATTGGTTTGTGCAGGATTTAATGCTGACTTCGACGGTGACCAGATGGCTGTCCATGTACCCCTATCATTAGAAGCAGTCATGGAGGCCAAGATGTTAATGTTGGCATCGAAGAATATATTTTCGCCATCTAGCGGAAAGCCAGTGTTGACGCCATCGCAGGACATTGTTTTGGGAGCATATTATTTAACGATTGATACCAATAAAGCTCCTGTTGATAAATCGAAATTACCATTGATTTCTAGCATAGAAGAAGCATTGCGTATAGAATCGGAAGATTTGTTACATAAACACGATCATGTATTGTTTGTAAATCCTGACTATCAACAAAAAACACGTTATGGAAATCCTGATGTCAAGGTGATTGAAACGACATTGGGCCGTATTTTGTTTAATAGCATTTTTCCACGTGCACTCGGCTTTGTAAATGGTCCAGTGGCAAAAGGAAAATTGGGAGATCTTGTATTGAGTACATATAAAGTATCTGGTCAAGAGGTCGCTGTACGGTGTTTAGATAAATTGAAAGAATTGGGCTTTAAGGAAGCCATGAAGGCTGGTTTGTCGATCGGAATTCAGGATATGATTATTCCTGACGACAAACAGAAGATGATTGATGCAGCGCGTAAAAAGATTGCTGATGTTGAGGCACAGTATAAACGAGGTATTATTACTACTGGTGAGCGCTATAATAAGATTGTTGACATTTGGACGAATGCGACAGATGATATTGCGAAGACTGCATTTGAAGCATTGTCGAAGAATGGTGGTATGAGTGGTGTAAACTCTGTATACCTCATGATGGATTCTGGTGCTCGTGGTAATCGTCAACAAGTGCGTCAGTTGTGTGGAATGCGTGGTTTGATGGCAAAACCATCTGGTGAAATTATTGAACGTCCTATTTTGTCGTCATTCCGTGAAGGGTTATCAGTATTGGAATATTTTATTTCCACACACGGTGCAAGAAAAGGATTGATCGATACAGCATTGAAGACAGCGGATGCTGGTTACATGACAAGAAAGTTATGTGATGTTGCTATGGACTGTGTCATAGGTGATGTCGATGATGGTAATCGTGCAGGAATATGGAAGTCAGCTATATTGGAAGGTGATGATGAAATCGTCAGTTTGTCTGATCGTATTGTTGGACGGTGTTCGAGCGATGATGTGCGAAATCCTTTAGAGCCTGATGAAATCATAGTAGCATCTGGAGAATTGATCACAGCAGATATAGCTAAACGGATTGAAGAGTGTGGCATTGAGCGCGTAAAGATCATGTCGCCGTTGACACACATGCATAAAAATACTATGCCAGCAAAAGCGTACGGAATAAATCCTGCAACAAATAGTATGGTAGAGAAAGGGTCTGCTGTCGGTATTATTGCTGCACAATCGATTGGTGAGCCGGGAACACAGCTAACATTGCGTACTTTCCACGTTGGTGGTGTTGCTAATCAGGTGTTAAAGAGTTCAGAATATCGTGCGCGTCATACTGGATTTATTAAATATCATGGGTTGAGATTGGTAACTACAGCTGAAGGTGCAAATATTGTATTGAACAAGACAGGATCTGTCGAAATTATGGATAGTGAAGGTCGTGAGCTAGAAAGTTATCAAATTGTACCAGGTGCGTTACTATCAGTTGATGATGGGGCTAAAGTCGAGAAGGGCGATCTCGTTGCTATGTGGGATCCTCATAATATGCCGATATTGTCTGAAAAGGCTGGTGTAGTAAACTTCAAGGATATGATCCCTGGGGTCACGGTAAAACGTGATGTTGATATTTCAACAGGACGTATTACTATGGTTGTTACCGAGCATAAAGAAGATTTGAATCCGATGATAGAGGTGCTCGCTGGTGATAATGATCGAGGATTGCCGTCTGATAAAATTATTGCAACATATGCAATACCTACGGGTGCGCAAGTGATCGTTGAGAATGGTAGCGAAATCCAGGCAGGTGCTCTATTGGCAAAGACGGCACGTTCAGCGTCAAAAACACAAGATATTACCGGTGGTTTGCCACGAATTGCAGAGTTGTTTGAGGCACGCTGTCCGAAAGAAGCGTCTGAAATGGCAAAGATTGACGGTATTGTATCATTTGGTGGTACTTTGCGCAACAAACGTCGTTTGTATATTACCGATCCGGAAACTGGTGTAAAGCAAGAACATTTGATAGCGCATGAGAAGCATATAATTGTGCATGAAGGTGATTTCATCAATCGTGGGCAAAGCTTGACAGATGGTTCTCCAGATCCACATGAAATATTGACGATTCTAGGGCCTGCCAGTTTGCAAGAATATTTAATTTCTGAAATTCAGAAAGTATATCGTCTGCAAGGTGTTGTTATCAATGATAAACATATAGAAATTATTGTTGCATGTATGTTGCGAAAAGTACGTGTTACTGAGCCAGGAGATTCTGATTTCTTCTGGGGCGAACAAGTAGAACGTGATACGTTCTTGGATGAAAATAAAAATATTATTGATGCT
>CAZPRW010000035.1:0-8235 GCA_964589405.1 uncultured Opitutales bacterium
GTCACATGGACTTAATTAATCCGATTGCTTCTTCAAAACTATCGCGTAAAGCTTTAGATTCAAAGCCGCTTGCTAACTCTTTTAGCCTTTTGATCACATGAGGTTCTTCATAATAATTTTCGAGACGTTCTGTAATTTCTGTATATCCTCCCGCAACTAGGCAAATTACATACAATATGTTATTAGAGTTGTCCTGTTTCACTGTAAAAGGATTTTTTTCTTTCCTCTTCTTTTATAGTCGTATGGTATTTGTGGTCTTACTTTTGTTGTGAAGTGTCTTTGCATAATTTTATGTTGTGCAAATGTTATTTATTAAATCCTATGTAAACAGAAAATTCATGGTATGTTCAGCATTTTTAGCGCAATGTCATCATTGTTATATGCATGTAAATAGATTTCCCTTTAATTTCTGTGAAATATATTTAGTGTGCCGAAAAGAAGGTAAATGTTGTGAAAAAAATTTTTTTGGTCGTTGTTTTTTGTGTGTTAGCAGTGATTAATGTTAATTTATTGACATCCTTTGTGCATGCTAAAGAAGAGCAGGCGCAGTTGAAGATGAAAATTGCAATGTTAAAGGATATGAATGAAATTGCTGCAAATGATTTTTCAATAAAACAGGACCATATGCGTAGTTTACTGAATAATCAGGAATTTGTTAATCAAGTAATACGAAGTAAAGAGGGACATATTAAACCACAAGAAAAGATTTTTAAATTTGCAGATTGAGGGAATTAGTGAGATGATGGATCAAAAATCAAAAGAATTGCGATTGTATTTTTGCAAATATGGACAAGAGCATGTATTTAAATTTTGGGAGATTTTATCAAAAGAGGAACAAGAACAATTGTTGCAACAAGCCAAAGGGATGGATTTAGAGTATTTGTCATCAGTGATTAGTAATGTAATTTCAAACAATAATCAGGCAGATGACAAACGTATTGGGACATTTTCTCCTGCTCAATTTATTAAGTTTCCTAATTCTGATGCTGATTGGACGAAATGGCAGGAAATGACTGCGTTGGGTGAAAAAACCATACGCGAAGGGAAAGTTGCTGCATTTACTGTTGCTGGTGGTGAAGGGACACGGTTGGGATGTGTTGTTCCAAAGGGGACATTAGAAGTAACTCCTATTAAACATAAATCATTATTCCAAGTATTTGCAGAAAAGATAAAGGCAGCAGAGCGGAAGTATGAGACGAATATTCATTGGATAGTGATGACTAGTGAGCGTACTCATAATGAAACTATAGAATTTTTTGGAAAAAATGGTTCATTCGGAATAGATAATATTCATTTTATTAAACAAGGACAGATGCCAGCTGTCGATCAAGATGGCAAGTTTATCATGGAGACGCGTAGCAAAATAGCAATGCATCCAGATGGACATGGTGGTTCGTTGAAAGCATTAGGGAGATCAGGTGCATTGGCGATGCTCGATGGTCTTGGGATAAAAATATTGAGTTATTTCCAGGTAGATAACCCGTTAGTACGCTGTATAGATCCATATTTGATCGGGTTGCATGTCTATCATAATTCACAGGTGACATCTCGAATGATAAAAAAATTATATCCTGAGGAGAAGGTAGGTGTGTTTTGTGAAAAAAATGGGAAAAGCTATGTGATCGAATATTCCGATCTCCAAAAAGATCAAGCTATGTTGCGAAATCCCGCTGGGGAATTAGTGTTTTGCTCCGGAAATCCAGCTATCCATCTATTGGACGTTGATTTTATTCGTCGGTTCAATGGTAAAGATGAAAATTCTGAAATCCCATATCATATCGCACGAAAAGTAATTCCGACAATAGATTCATTGGGGGAACAAGTAGTTCCGAATTCACCAAATGGACTGAAGTTAGAAATGTTTTTATTCGATGTTTTTCCGTATGCTGAGCGTACTGTTATTGTTGAAAGCAATAGATTAGCAAATTTTAGCCCAGTAAAAAATTTAGAAGGGTTGGATTCTTTGAAAACATGCAAACGCGACCAGGTAAAATTATTTGTTGAATGGTTACACGCTGCAGGTGTGGATGTTCCAACAGATATTAACGAAATGCCGCCGTTTGACATAGAAATCAGTCCGTTATTTGCAGATAGCAAGCATGATTTTTTAAAAAAATGGTCAGCTTTAGAAAATAAACCAGCTGTCGCGGCAGGTCTATACATCGACTAAACTTGATATAATATACGTGATTTTCAGGTGTTGATCAGTATATAATATATCACCTGATTCGTAAAATGACATCATTCGATCAATGCGATCGAGTGATGTTTTTATTAAAATTGCAAGTTGTTGTGCTTAATTCTTGGTGTTCGTATTAGAATGCCATGCTTTTGTCAAACTTATGTACTTTAGAATATTGAACGTTGAATGCGTAAATCCATGACCAACACCATGTTTCGCTGGCATAATCTTCTGCGTAATTATATTTTCAGAAGAATCTTTTTGTATTATTATTTTGACCGTTCTTCGGTTGTTTTAGTTTCGAAAATTCCAAGTTTTCGGAATCGTTTGTAACGATTTTCCAGCAACTGATCTGTTGTATATTTATTTAATTCTTCTAGATGCTTTGAAATACCAGTTTTCATGGTAGCTGCTGTTGCGTCGTAATCATTATGTGCGCCACCAAGTGGTTCAGGCAATATTTCTTCAACGATTCCAAATTCTAATAATTTTTCAGATGATAGTCGTAATGCTTTTGCTGCTTCTGGTGCTTTTGCACGATCGTTCCACAAAATAGCAGCACATCCTTCAGGTGATATTACAGAATAATATGCATTTTCTAAAATCAATACGCGGTCAGATACAGCAATTCCTAGTGCGCCACCAGATCCACCTTCGCCGATTACTACAGAAATGATAGGTGATTTTATTAACATCATATCACGTAAATTTGCAGCAATAGCTTCTGCAACATGCCGTTCTTCAGATTCGATCCCTGGGAATGCTCCAGCTGTATCAACTATTGTAATTATCGGCATATTGAATCGTTCTGCCAGCCGCATTATGCGCATTGCTTTACGATATCCTTCTGGATTTTGCATGCCAAAATTACGTTCTAAATTTTCTTTTATATCACGTCCTTTTTGTTGCGATATTATTGCAACCGGCATATTGTTTAATCGTGCAACACCACATACCATTGCCTGATCATCTGCATATAATCTATCGCCATGTAACTCTTGAAAGTCAGAAAATATTCTGATGATATAATCGAGAGAATACGGTCGTAGTGGATGACGTGCAATTTGTACACGTTGCCATTCTGTCAAATTACTATACGT
Source organism: uncultured Opitutales bacterium (assembly GCA_964589405.1). GTDB lineage: Bacteria > Verrucomicrobiota > Verrucomicrobiia > Opitutales > JAIRKQ01 > CAZPRW01. The sequence continues at coordinate 3,283 of CAZPRW010000035.1, forward strand.
TTGTTTCTTAGTTTCTTCTAGTTTGCGACTAAGACTTTCTATCTCATCAGAAAAGTCCACATGAGATTCTTCAGCACGTTCTTTCAAAACTGACAATTGTTTTGATAGTTCAAGTATTGGTTTTTCAAAATCCAATGCAAACTTCTGATTCATTGATGCGAATTTAAGTAAAAAAGAAAAATTGCAATAAATTTATAAGGATTGTTTGGATCACATGATATTAATACATTTTCAAAGTTTGTGATAAAATTTGTATTTATGATGTACTATCTGATTTAATCCCATAAATGAACAATTTTGTATGCCATAATTTTGTGTTGCTACAATTGTGTTTTGTGTAAGTGTTGTGGCAACATGAAGGATCTTTTAGATAGAATATCTAATTTGAATGTGCTTGTGATAGGGGATATAATGTTGGATCATTATATTATTGGAGATGCTAATAGGTTGTCTCCAGAGGCCCCTGTTCCTGTAGTTGCTGTTGATAATGACAAATATGTATTGGGTGCTGCAGGAAATGTTGCAGTAAATATGTCAGAATTAGGTGCTTCTGTCGAGATCGTTGGGAAAATTGGACATGATAGATTTGGTGGATATGCCGATGGATTATTAAAAAAACATGGAATATTACACGATTCTAGATTATGTTGCGATGGAGTAAAGACGATAAGTAAGACTAGGGTCGTTGTTCGTGGACAACAATTATGTCGTGTGGATAGAGAGGATAAAAAACAGCAATATTTGTTATGGGAAGACGACATAATACAATCAGTTTGTGAGAAGATCAAATACGCTGATGCTGTGATTTTATCAGATTATGCTAAGGGCAGTTTGTCTAATGATAATGTAAAATTGTTTATTGATACTGCGAATAAACATAATACATTTATATCAGTTGATCCGAAACCATCGAATAAATTATCATTCAATAGTGCATCATTAATGACACCGAATAAGCAAGAGGCGTATGAATTGGTAGGTTTATCGTTGTTAGATTACGAAAATGTCTCTACGAATGATGTATGCAAAGTAATTATTGAGAAATATTCTCCAAAATATTTGGTCATTACAATGGGCCCTGATGGTATGTTGATTCGAGATCACGACGGAAACATTAAACAGATTCCAACGTATGCACGGGAAGTGTTCGATGTTTCTGGTGCTGGTGATACATCGATTGCATGTTTGACATTAGCATTATCTGCCGGTGCATCATTGATGCAGGCTGCGACATTTGCTAATATTGCTGCTGGTATTGTTGTCGGAAAACATGGTACGGCTACCGTTTCTGTTGATGAAATGATGAACTACGAACATATGGAAATGTTCAATTTATGAAAAAATCTTGTAAATTATGTGATGACATAATAGAAGAACACGTGCATGAAATTTGTGTATAATATTGCAATTGTTGGACGGCCTAATGTTGGAAAGAGTCGTTTGTTCAATCGTCTGATAAAACAACGAAAGTCAATAGTCCATGATATGGCAGGTGTCACACGTGATGTTATCACACATGAAATTGACAAAAATATTATTTTGATGGATACAGGAGGTCTTGGCCTGTCAGGGGCGAATAGTATAACTGAAATTACTCATGCTGTTGATGATCAAGTGTGTTTGGCAATAGCATCTGCTGATTTGGTATTTTTTGTTGTTGATGCTACTGACGGTATTATGCCGATGGATTATGACATTGCTGATATGCTACGAAAATCTTGCAAATCGGTTGTTGTGATTGCAAATAAAGTCGATTCTGAAAATAAAAATTACGATATTGATGTATTTAAGAAATTTGGTTTAGGAGATCCTGTCCCAGTTTCTGCTGAACACGGAGTAGGGGAAGGAGCATTACGTAGGATTATAGATGAAGCTACAAAGTCGTTTCGAGAACAGCAGATTAAAGAAGAAAATGTCCATGATGTCATAAAAGTAGCATTTGTTGGACGTCCTAATGTTGGCAAATCCTCTACTGTAAATGCATTATTGAATGAACATCGTATGATAGTGAGTGATGTTCCTGGGACGACACGGGAAGCTGTTTCATCAAAACTTTTCCACAATGATGGTATAAATTTAACTTATGATTTTGAGTTGTTAGATACAGCAGGAGCACGTCCACAGAACCGTGTAACGACATCATTGGATTATTTTTCTTCTTTGAGGACGAGTGCTGGCATAATAAATTGTGACATTGTTTATTTGGTGGTAGACGCAACTAGCGGGATTACACAATTAGATAAAAAGCTTGCCAATGAAATTATTTCTGCTGGCAAGGGGATTATTCTTGTAGTAAACAAATGGGATATTTCACAAGATGCTTGTAAAAATGGAGATCTTGATGGTTACGATTCAATAAAATCATTTCAAGAGGCATATGTTTCTGCTATTAGAAAAGAGTTTCGTGCATTTCCAGATGTTGAGATTATTTTTACATCTGCTAATACGAAATATGGCATCAAGCATTTATTACCATTGGCAGAAAAATTATATGTCAAGATGCATAAGAAATTTGGTACAGGTGAGATCAACCGTGTTATTCAACAAGCATTCGAAGCCCGTCAACCATCTACTGCTAGCGGAAAACGATTTAAGATTTATTATGCTGTCCAAACAGGGAATATGCCATTTTCGTTCAAATTGTTCTGTAATAGAAAAGCATTATTGCGCGATAATTACAAAAAATATTTATTAAATTGTATGCGAAAACATTTTGATTTCGCTGGCTGTACGATAAGATTAGAATTTGTCGAAAAGGACAGACGATATTCAACGATAGAAGAATAATTTTTATATTTTTTCTAATATTGCATTAAATGCATCATCATCCGGTATCCAAATACGATGTTTGACAAGATTATGTAGTTGATAGTTTATTAATTCTTCAGAAAACGGTATGTTGGACACAACATTCTGCGCTTCAAGATATTGAATTCCGATAAATGGAATATTGTTATCACGCGCCCATTGTTGCATGCCATTAAGATTATCTATATTGTCGTCTATGAATGCTACGCGATTAGGTGAGATGTTTGCATGCTGCAAAAATTTACTCAAACAAAGATGTTTTGGTACATTATCACAACAAATTATACCATCATGATATGCAGGAGGATATTGTTGTATAGTATCTTCAAAAAATGATTTATCCGATAAATTTTTCCAAAATTTTCCGAAATTATATCTCAATTCAGACAATATTTTCGATCTCCATTTTATAGGTTCTTGAATTTTTCCTATTGGTTTTGTTGGTAGGGCAGTAAGAATGACAGCTTTAATATTATTATTTGCCAGCTTGTCCACAAAGCATGGCATTTTATCATTTACCAGAACATTTTTATTAGAAACCAGTATATAATCCAATAGGTCGAAAAACATTGTCCTATTAAATCCAGGAATATTGTTTTTGCACCAATCGAGAAAAAACTGTCGATTCTGTTGTTTAAATAATTGTTGTGTAATTGTTGTTAAAACGTCATCGCAATCAAACACAACAATGTTATTGTCAGAAATATCATTCAATGTCCATTCTATCACATCAAGTGTATTTGCTTGTATGATGTCATTGCTTGAACTTTTCACAGACGACTACAGTTACAATATAATTTCTCATTTTTCAATGAAAAAGACGTGGTGGTCGTGTTTTCGGATTAACGGCTTAAGTTGTTCAGTAAGACATATGTTATGTTTGGTATTTTAATTTTTTGCTTTCGATTAATCCAAATATTTTCTGAGAAATTGGCGAAGACCTTTTGTGTTTTTTTTGGAGTTCGGAATGACCTTTTGTGTTTTTTGGAGTTCGGAATCTCTGGAAATTGCGTCTAAATCCCCCGAAAAAGAGACTTGGAGGCCGCCAGGTTTCACAAATTTTGTAAATAAATCAAAAAAATCCGCATCAATATTTAACGTTCTCAGGCTGGTCAGATTTTTTAGGCCCGACAAGGTTTCGCGTGTTAATCTCTTGCAACCACTTAAGTTCAAGTTTGTTAATTTCTTGCAACCATTTAAGTTCAAGGTTTGCAGTTCAGGGCAGTTACTTAAGTCTAGTTCTGATATCCGCTCGCAATTTCCCATTCCCAATTGTTCCAACTTTGTTAGAGTTTCGAAGCGAAACAAGGCTGGTAATTTCTTGCAATTAGTTAAATCCAAATTTTGCAGTGCAGTGCACTCACATAAGTACAAGTTTCTCAAACCAGAGCAACCATTTAAGTCCAAGTTTCTCAAACCAAAGCAACCATTTAAGTTCAAGTTTTGCAGTACAGAGCACTTACTTAAGTCTAGTTCTGATATCCGCTCGCAATTTTTCATGTTTAACCTTTTCAGACTTGTTAGATCTTCCATGCCCAACAAGGTTTCTATTGTTAATTTCTTGCAGTTACTTAAGTACAAGTTTTGCAGTTTGGAGCAACCAGTTAAGTTCAAGATCTTCAGTCCAGAGCAACCACTTAAGTCTAGTTGTGATATCCGCTCGCAATTTCCCATTCCCAATTGTTCCAACTTTGTCAGATCTTTCAGTCCCGACAACTTTGTTAATTTCTTGCAATTATTTAAGTTCAAGGACTCCAGTTCGGAGCAACCAGTTAAGTTCAAGGTTTGCAGTTCAGGGTAGTTACTTAAGTCTAGTTCTGATATCCGCTCGCAATTTTCCATGTTTAACTCTTCTAGGCTTGCTAGATCTTCCATGCCCAACAAGGTTTCTATTGTTAATTTCTTGCAGTCACTTAAGTTCAATGATTTCAGTGCAGAGCAATCAGTTAAGTTCAAGTTTTGCAGTTCGGAGCAACCAGTTAAGTTCAAGATCTTCAGTTCATGGCACTTACTTAAGTCTAGTTGTGATATCCGCTCGCAATTTTTCATGTATAACTCTTCTAGGCTTGTCAGATTTTTTAGGCCCGACGAGGTTTCTATTGTTAATTTCTTGCAGTCACTTAAGTTCAATGATTTCAGTGCAGA
>CAZPRW010000036.1:0-8228 GCA_964589405.1 uncultured Opitutales bacterium
AAAAGCCAGATTACTTGAAATCTTCACTAGGCGATAGTACAGAATACAATTATGATTTTGGGTTGGAGTGTTTGTAAAATATTGATACCAATGTTTTAGGGCGATTGGGAAATAGAATATCCTGGATAAATTTTCGCCTTTCGTGTATATGATGGGGCATAAAATATTTTCTACGCGTGGGGTTGCATTAATATGGGTGATATTAATGTTGTTTCTTTGTGGTGTTGGATTGATGAGTATGTTGGCGGTCGATACCATAAAAATTATGAGATTGCAACATGAGCAGCATGAAGAAAATGCACGTTGCCATGCTTTATTCGGGTTGTATTCTGCAATTGGACAGCTGCAAGAATTATTGGGAAATGATCGTGCTGTGACAGCACCTGCAATAATGATATGTGATGCAGATCAACGTAGATCATCTACAATTGGTGCGTGGTCAACACGATCTAATGAAAAAAGTCCAATTTTCTTGGGATGGTTGTCATCTGATGAAAATTCCCATCAAATAGATTCTGTATCTCAAGATGTCATTGAGCCATCTGTACGAATATCATCTGTCAACAATGAAGATGTTTATGTTCATGCACGACCTATTATTCATAATGATATTAAAGTTGGGCATTACGGTTATCATATTTCTGATGAAAGCATGAAGGCGAATGTCCGATTGATAGATCATTACAAAAAATCATCTGATACGACTGCGAGGACTGTAAAAACAATATGTCCGCAAACATTTAATACATCTATTTTTTTCGGACAATACGATTCTTTGATACAAAATGGTGAATTATACAATGTCGATTTTTTAGAACAGATAAAATATCTTATGCCGGATTTATGGCCAATGATTTTATCGAATAAGGATAAAATTACATTACATTCATATGGCGTTTTGTCGGATGTTAAAAATGGTGGTCTGAAAAAAGATTTATCAACGATAGCGCATGATAAACCGTCAAAATATATTGGTCGCAAAATATTTGAAGTTGATAACAAAGCATTGGCGTATATCCCAGATTGGGACAGCTTGTTATCATTTATTACAATTACAGATGGTCGTAATAAAAATGATATGCAAGTTATTCCGCCATACCCGATTTTTCGTCCGCAATTCGGTGTGGATTATGTCTCAAACCCTTCGCATGATGATTTACGTGTTCTGCATGAACATGGTTGTAGCCCAGTAATTGTACAGGTACTAATGAATATTGGTATGCGGCTTGTGGATGGTAAAGTTGTTGTCACCGCATCGCCGAAAATTGTCATGTGGAACCCATATAATTGTGATTTCGGAATGACGAACTATGTTTTAGATTTTTGTATTCCTAAGAATAGTGTGCATAAGCCATATTTTACGGTTGTTACAAAAACTATTGAGAAACGCGAATTGCCGATACAAAATTTAGATGATGATTTGTCTTCAATAGCGAGATTTAAGTTTTCAGGAAATTTTCCAGCAGGAACAGTAAAAATATTTTCTCTCGGTGAAGACGTTTATTGGACAACAGATGTTGTAAATTTGTATGAAGGGAATGCCTCAAATAGTTATTGTTTGTTGTTGAATACGGATGTGCAAGCGGATGAAAATAATGAATGTCAATTATTATGTACGAATGTAAATGGCGTGCAAAATCTTGGATGGAATTGTTTTTATTGGCGACTTACACATTCTGATACAGATAAGATTTTGCAAGAAATCGCTGAAGTTGATCCAAGCCTTAATGGAACGCTCAAAAGTGATGTAATGCACGTTTCAACAGATGGAGTCATGGCATTATCTTGGCAATCACGACTGAAATATGGCATAGTTGAAGACACAAACGGTGCACAGGGGATTCGGTGGTTAGCAAACGGTAACCCACGAGCACCATATGTTAATCGTGCATTTTGTCAGCGTTATAGTGTTCCATTCAGTGGAAAAAATTTACATACAGGGAATTGGAACTGGTCGTCAATTATTAAAAAATTCAATGATACATCATCTTTAGATATTGCGCAAATGAATTATCTTGATGGTTTAATACTATATGACCTGCCATTATCGTCATCAAATGTTCTGAATGTTGGATATTTGCGGCATGTTAATATTTTGCCATTTGGTTATTTTTCTAACACTATCATTGGAAATTCTCGTGCACATCCAATGGTTCCAACAAATGATCTATTATACCTCAGTCCGAATTTATCCATATTGTGGCCATCGCATGTTAAAGTAGAATCATTGTGCGATTATAGCTATTATTTGAATGAAGCATTGTTCGACACATATTTCTTATCGACGCGAATAGGAGATATATCAATTGATGAAAGTTTGGATTTCTTAGTAAACAAACGGTTTTATTTGTTAGATATATCGTCGTGCAATGATAAAACTGATCCGTCGTCATACTTAATGATTAATGGGCCGTTCAATCTACACACATGTAATCCTGACGTGTGGTCATCTGCTATATCAGCAGTAAAGAACATATATGGCAATGTGATTTTTCCTAGATTTTATAGGAGGAATTGGGATTATGTATGGTGTGATTTCAACGAAAACGATATCAATAATTTGTCACATGGTATTGTCGATAGACTGATCAGTCGTCATGTGCCATATTTGAGTATGTCGAATTTTATTAACCGTGAAATATCAGATGATGATGTTGTATGTGCTAGACATGGAATTCTTCAGGATGTGTTGGACGATATGTCATATGAGCGCAGAGAATATCATTACATTGATTGTGATAAAAAATTATTGAATTATGATGATAACAGTGCAAGTGGATTTCTTGAGGAAGGATTGCCTTGTTTCGCAGAACAAGCCGACATTATACAATCGATTTCGCATTTTATGATATTGCGAGGGGATACATTTCTGGTGCGATGTTATGGTGATAGTGTAGATGGACATTGGAATATCAAGGCACATGTTTATTGCGAAGCAATTGTTCAACGTATGCCAGAATTTATTGATCCTATAGCAAATGGTAATGATGATAATGTAGATGACCTGTCAGAGGTTAATGATCGTTTTGGTAGGCGGTTTAATGTGGTTCTGTTTAGATGGTTGAATGATGACCAAATATAGATGATCCATTGAGTGTATAAAAATTTTTTCTATTTGCTATTATGCATTGATGTGCAATAGTATGCATTAATTATGGATGAACGGTATAGGAAATTAGCAAATACATTGGTGAAATATTCTGTTAATTTGCAGAATGGAGACCGTGTAGCAATAAATGTTGTTGATGTTCCAGATGATATGGTTGTTGCTTTGATCGAAGCAGTGTGCGATAATGGAGGAGTTCCATTTGTACATACACAATCTAATAAAGTTATTCGTGCAAAAAATATGTGTGTTTCTGAAAGGGCGATGCATGTAATCGCCGATGTTTCTTTAAAAGAAATGCAACAAATGGATGCTTTCATTGCAATTAGAGGTGGCGATAATGCATTCTATCAGTCAGACGTTCCACAAGAACAACGTATGATGATAGATAAAATAATGCGGCCGGTACAAGATTGGCGTGTGCAAAAGACTAAATGGGTAATTTTACGTTGGCCGAGTGACGGATTTGCTCAGCAGGCAAAGATGAATACTTCTGCTTTTGAAGATTATTTCTTCCGTGTATGCACGATGGATTATGCCAGAATGGAAGATGGAATGCTTGCTCTAAGAGAACGTATGGAAATGGCAGATAATGTTCGTATTGTTGGTAATGGTACTGATTTAAGATTTTCAATAAAAGGAATTGCTGCGATTCCATGTGGTGGACGACATAATATTCCGGATGGTGAGGTCTTTACTGCCCCTGTAAAAAATTCAGTAAACGGTATATTACAGTACAATACACCTACTGTCTATCAAGGACTGCCATTTGAAAATATTCGATTGGAATTCAAGGATGGCCGTATTGTTGATGCACAAGCAGGTGCCCAAACGAAAGAATTGAATAAGATTTTGGATGCTGATGAAGGAGCACGTTATATTGGTGAATTTTCATTTGGGTTCAATCCGCATATATTGCATCCTATGTGTGACATTTTATTTGATGAAAAGATTGCAGGTTCGTTCCATTTTACTCCAGGACAAGCCTATGAAGAGGCTGATAATGGAAATAGGTCACAAGTGCATTGGGATTTAGTTTGTATTCAACGTGAAGAATATGGTGGTGGTGAGATTTATTTTGATGGTGAACTTATAAGAAAGAACGGTCTGTTTGTCACAGAAGAATTGAAAAAATTAAACCCAGAATATCTGTTGTCGTAAAATATATCCATATTGATTTTGCGTATTACTTAAACAATCATGGACAATTTGTTAATTGTTAGATGATTGTTTAATTTGGACGAAGGAATAAGCTTATTTTATTGGTCTGACTGTCTTTCTGAATTCTTGCCCTTCGGCATCTTGCAACAATAATTTTGCATATTCTTCTTTTGGGTCAAAAGATCGCAATGTGCAAGTAGCATCGCCGATTGTAACGCTATCTCCAATATCTTTTAACGTATATTCGTTGCCGTTGATATCTTTTATTATTATCAAATATTTATCGTCGAAGAATTGTTTTTTATCAGTGATTTTCAGTTCTCGCTCGGCGGCGTTATCGTAGATTGTTACGCATGGTTCTTCGTAGTAAATACCATTTTTTTCGTACCCAATTAATTCAAATTTTTCAATTCTTACATCAAGGTTTTTATTAGTTGTATTAACACGACATTCTTCATGTGTTCCCGTTTCAATATCACGCAATAAAATTATTACTTCTTTATCATTTCCGTTTACGCGAGTATATCCTTCTAATTTTATACGATATGGGCGTTTTTTTATACTGAATAAATATAATGGAAACGTATCATCAATGATGATAGTATTATACGTTTTGATAGTATATTCATTTCCATTTTTGAAGATAGATGGTGGTGTGAATAGGTCGAAATTTGGGACGGCTAATTCATCTGTCGACTGTATCGTCCATGCGAATGGTTGTTTTTTATGATTTAAAAAATCATCGTCGTCATTGATAACATATTGCGAGCTTACTGCAATTGATTCATTAACGTTCTTATCAGATGATATTTTCAACACTAACATTGCTGTTGTTAGGATTATGCATGCTATAACTATAAATGTATTACGTTTTGACAATTTTATCACGCATGACATATTATTAACGATAATCAATATTGCCAGTTTTTTTGTTAATTGTTAGCGCTAGCTGTGCTAGCATTGTATTAACATAAATGTATTATTGCCATGTGCTATAAGAGTGAAGATTTTTTAATGTATTGAGCTCATCTGGAACGTATTGCATAAAAATACGTGTAATATTGCACTGAAAACTTGTATGCTAGTGTGTTTGGATTTGTTATGTATTTGTTTTAAATACAGTTTTTTCTTTTATGTGAGCGTTATTAAGAAAATTTACTGCTGGCATTGACTAAGAAATGCTTTTCTGTTTTCATACTTATTGTTTATGAATGAAATTCAGCAAAATGAAGAACATTATATTAATGACGTACGTAGTGCTCCAATGGATGTTGTACAGAATGCTGAAAATGAAGGTTTGTGTGGAGGATGTCATGTTTATGGTGTTCAATCAAGTTCATGTCCAATTGTTCCAGCAGTTGATATTGGTCGGCGTTCATTAAATCAATTTGGAGTAAGTATATTACGTGATCAAGACATAGAACAAATTCCTGTGTTTGAAAAGCATAACGACACGTATGATGTTAATGTGTTTATATACAGAGGTTGTTTATGTGCAAAAATCACCGTTAATGATAATTTTGTGATACAAGATTTGCTCGACGAAATAGATCATAATATAGGGAATCTGACAATTGAAGGACGCGGATCGCAGTATACATCGTATATGTCGTTTGATACCATTACATTAAATTTTTCTGTGTTTAAACGGCTTACGACGTTGGTTTGTAATAAAATATATAATCTAAATCAACTGCTTGGATTACCAGCTTCTTTATTGAAATTGGATTGTTCGTTTACTGGAATTTATGACTTAGATTGTTTGCCACCCGATTTAAAGGTCTTGATATGTAGTTTTACAAACATTACGAGACTAGATAATCTACCACATAACTTGGAAATGTTAATTTGTTCAAACAATCACATAAAATCTCTTGATTTTTTGCCACATCAGTTACAAATTCTTGATTGTAGTTGTAATGAATTGCGTGAATTATGCCATTTGCCATCAAGTTTGTGCAATTTGTACTGTAGCTGGAATGATGTCATATTAATTGACAATATTCCGCAAAATCTACACATAATGAATGTTTCTGGGAATCCTATTATCCATCTCAGAAATCTCCCTGAATCGTTATCATTTTTGAACTGTAAAGATTGCGATAGGCTAGCAGCGATAGGAAATATTCCTGCTGGAATACAGACGTTGGTTTGTAACGGAACAAATTTAACTCGGTTAGATTTATCTAAATGCAAATTCTTGCAAAGATTTGTATGTAATGATGAACTATTGCTAAATGCCGTTTTAAATGATGAATCAAGTTTTTCTTATCATTACTATAGTAAATCAGCCATTACTGTTGTGTCGTACAATCATTATAAAAAACTCATGAAACCACATGTTAAGTCCAAAGTGTGATGATTAATGTTTTAACATGTAAAAATACAAAAGTTTAACACTGAACAGTATGATAATTTTTTACAACAATATGTTTGCGTTGTATTTTGATTAACAAAATTATTCAAATAACCGTTGAATTTCTTTATCTGTCAACCTACGACATTTTCCTGTTGCAACGCCGTGCATTGATAATCCGCCGATCCGTGTTCGTTTTAAACTTTTTACAAATATTCCAAAATGTTCAAACACGCGGTGTATTTCGTTCTTTTTTCCTTGTGATAGGACGATTTCATATGCTAGTCCGCGCATACGACCTTTCCCGATTGATATAATTTTTTCAAACTTTAAAAATTCACAGTTATCTGTAATTCCGTGGATCGATTGTTTTATTATATTTTCTGTCAAGTGGCGGGATAAGAGCACTTCATAATGTTTTTTTATCCCAGATGATGGATGTGTAATTTTTTGTGCAAAATCACCATTGTCAGTAATAATTATCATGCCTTCGGTTTCTTTATCGAGACGACCACAGAACAATAATTTCTTTTTGGCGAATTCTTTTGGTATAAGATCGAATATAGTGAACGGGTTATATTTATCAGTATGGCTGCACACACATCCTGTTGGTTTGTTTAGCATCAATACCAGTGGTTGTTTTTGTAAAATAGCGATATTGTTGGATATTGATACACCGTTCAATGTCACTTCGTCGACAGTCGGATCTATGACATCGCCAATTTTTGCAACTTTACCATTGACCAAGACATCGCCAGCTATGATATGCTCTTCTGCTTTTCTTCGTGATGACACTGCTTGCAATGCTAAAAATTTTTGCAATCTCATATTATCAGCATGAAGTACGACATAAAATTTTTTAATCAATATAAATGATTTACGAAGAATTGATTTTTAAGCAGTACGAATGTCAAGACAACATTGATTGTATCAGTATTAGATGTTATTAACTAAGAATTTTGTAATGTACATACAGGAGTGAAGAAAATGGAAAAGGCTTGCAAAGGACTATAAACGCGATACGGATGGTGGATGGGTTTGAAGACGGTTGTGTCTGTTATTGTACCGGTGTATAACGCAGAAAAGTATCTTCATAGGTGCATCAATTCCATACTAAAACAGTCGTTTGCTGACTTTGAATTAATTTTAGTAGATGATGGGTCGCCCGATAGGTGTGGTAACATTTGTGATGAATACGCACGAAAAGATAATAGGATAAAAGTTATACACAAAGAAAATGGTGGGACGAGTGATGCTAGGAATGCAGCACTTGATTGTGCTATTGGTGAGTATATTTGTTTTGTCGATAGTGATGACTATATACATGAAGATTTGCTGAAAGACAATTTAGAAAAAATGATTGTAGCTAATGCAGATTTAATAGTCTTTAACTATGCGGAAATTTTTAAAAATAAAGTCGTGAAACGCTTGAAAGTTAAGTCTGCTGAATATGATAGGCTTTGGTATTTTTCAAAAGCGCCAGTGATTGTGGTGTGTAAATTGTACAAATCTTTGATCTGGAAAAATTTGCGTTTTCCTGTTGGCTTAAAACATGAGGATAATTATGTTATGCCGCATGTGATAACAGCTGCTAAGAAAATTATT
>CAZPRW010000037.1:0-7515 GCA_964589405.1 uncultured Opitutales bacterium
GCAACAACAAACTGCTCGAAAAGGGAACATAATATCTGGAATTGCTATGCTAGTTGCTGTAAGCTCAACATTATTACATTCACAAATACTGTCGTATTCATTGATAATATTCGCGATTGCAATCGGAACAATCATAGGAATTCCTATAGCGTATCGCACACCAATGATAAAAATGCCAGAAATGGTAGCATTGTTAAATGGGTTCGGTGGATTGGCTAGCCTGCTCGTTGGACTAGCAGAATTTCATAAATTAATGAACATTGGAGCTGCATCATATTTTGCAACATCTGGCACCGTGTATTCCAACATCACTGTCATTGCAACAATGATAGCCACCTTTGCTGCTGTTGTCATTGGTGCAATAACATTTTCTGGCAGTTCATTAGCATATGCAAAGCTGTCAGGGAAAATGAAAATTTCAGCATTTCCGTTTATTAAAGCATTCAATGCTATTGCATTATTCATAATTATTGCTCTCGGTATCGCATTTACAATTTCGACAACAAATTATCAAGAGTCAATATTATGGGCTATTACCGCAGCATCCCTAATTTTTGGAATATCAATAATATTACCTATCGGTGGTGGTGATATGCCAGTGATAATATCACTATTAAATAGTTTGTCAGGAATGGCAGCATCGGCAACAGGACTTATTGTATCGAATCCCGTATTGGTAATAGCAGGATGTCTTGTAGGAACAAGTGGGTTAATATTAACAATGATCATGTGCAAAGCAATGAATAGAAACCTGCAAAATGTACTATTTAGCGGTTTTGGACAAAAAAAATCAATTACTGGCTCAACTGATGTCCAACCAAAATCAATATCACCAAAAGATGCTTATTATGCAATTGAAGCAGCACGCAATATAATGTTTGTACCAGGATACGGAATGGCTGTTGCGCAAGCACAACATGTTGTCAAAGAATTGACAGATATTTTAGAACAAAATGGAGCAACTGTAACCTTCGCAATCCATCCAGTAGCAGGACGTATGCCTGGACATATGAATGTACTATTAGCAGAAGCAGATGTATCATATGATCAATTAATCGATATGGACACTGCTAATCGAGAAATACCAAATATCGATATTGCTATTGTCATTGGCGCGAATGATGTCGTCAATCCAGCAGCAGCTCAAGATGCCAGCTCTCCATTGTATGGAATGCCAATAATCAATGTTCACCAAGCAAAATCCGTCCTTGTCTTAAAACGCGGCTCAGGCACTGGATTCTCTGGACTAGATAACTCACTATTTGCCATGCCAAATACCAGCATGGTATATGGTGATGCTAAGAAAACATTGTCAAATATAATATCCAGCTTTAAGGAAAATTAAAGTGAGTGATAATAACGAACAGACCTTAACAATCACAGGGCAACTAGAACGTGTCGTTTTTAGAAACGACAACAATGGATATTGCGTTGTTGAAATTAGAACAACAAAAACAGGAGATAAGTTTACTGCGTGCGGAATGCTACCTGGTGTACAATGCGGAGAAACATTGGAATTGACTGGGACATGGACTACTCACGACAAACATGGGCTACAATTCAATATAGAAAAATTTGAATCGAAGCTGCCATCTGATATACATGGAATACGACGATATTTAGGAAGCGGGCTAATAGATGGTATTGGAAAAATCTATGCCAAGAAAATCGTCGATCATTTCGGAACAGAGACTTTCCATGTATTATCAAATGAATCATCACGGTTACTGGAAATAGAAGGCATAGGAGAATGCCGTGCAAAAAAAATAAAAGAAGCATGGCGGTCACAATTTGCTATTCGTGATGTAATGATATTCTTGCAAACATATGGCGTAAGCAATGCATTGTGCTTAAAATTATATGAAAAATATGGTGATAAGGCACGCCATATTCTAGAAACAGACCCATATCGTGTTTCACAAGAGGTCCATGGAGTAGGATTCAAAACAGCAGATAAAATTGCCAAGAATATTGGCATCCCAGCGACTCATCCTTCCCGTATCGATGCTGGTTTACTACATGTGATTTCAAACTGTGAAGAAGATGGCCATACATGTATTCCGCTCACACAATTGATAAAATCATCGCAAATATTATTAGAATTATCACCTGAACGCATAGAAAAACGTATCCAAAACATGATAACATTTGGCAAACTATGCATGCTAACTGATGATATTGTTCAAAAGACATCCATGCGAAAAACAGAAGAGAGCATAGAAAAATGTTTATACAATATTATTCATGATAAAACATCAACATTGCCTGATATATGGACAGAACGTGCAATCGATTGGGTACAATCTCGTGAAAGCATGTCATTTGCAACTGAACAAATCTCTGCAATTACATCAGCTTTGATAAATAAAGTTTCAATACTAACAGGTGGACCAGGAACAGGGAAAACTACTATATTGCGCGCTCTTGTATCAATATTAACAGCAAAACGAGTAAAAGTTGTACTATGTGCCCCTACTGGTCGTGCTGCACAAAAATTATCTGAAACAACAGGACAGCAAGCACAAACAATACATCGATTATTGCAATACACACCATCAGAAAATCAATTTTCTCACAATGAAGAAAATCCATTAAAACTGGACCTCATTATCATTGATGAAGCAAGCATGGTTGATACATATCTTGCATGTGCGTTATTTCGTGCCATCCCAACAACAGCACACGTTGTAATCGTAGGAGATATCGATCAATTACCGTCTGTAGGGCCAGGGAATGTCCTCGGAGATATTATACGTTCTCAAAAATTTCCAGTAACACGTCTAAATAAAATATTTCGTCAGGATGCTTGTAGTGAAATTGTATCAGTAGCACATAATATCATTAATTCTGTCGACTCACGACCAGCGACAGTACAATCTATCAATGAAATAGATCCATTACATGATTTTCATTTTATAGAATCTACAACTCCAGAAGATTGTTTAGAAAAAATAATTGCATTATGCAAAGATCATTTGCCAAAATGGTATAATATAGATCCTATCGATGACATACAAATATTAGTCCCCGTTCATAAAGGCACCATCGGCACTGAAAATATTAATACGGCCATGCAAAATACTTTTATTGATAATGCTTGCTGTTCTTCATGGACAACTTACCGCATAGGGGATAAAGTGATTCAGAGCAAAAATAATTATGATAAAAATATTTTCAATGGTGATCTAGGACGTATTCAATATATTAACGACGCAGACAATACTACTACCATTCGATTTAATGATGATTGCGTAACATTGAATAAATCAAATATGGCTGATATAAGTTTAGCGTATGCAATTAGCATTCACAAATCACAAGGGAGTGAATTTCCTGTTGTAATTATCGCAATTTTACGACAACATTATATCATGTTACAACGCAATTTGATATACACTGCTATTACACGCGGAAAGAATAAGGTATTCATCGTTGGTGACCCAACTGCATACTCCACTGCTGTCAACAACAAAGAACGCGCGCAGCGACTGACTGGATTATATCGGAAACAACGACAATAATTTATTCCAAAGTCAATCAACTATAACTTCCAAACTCCCTTTCTTAACAAGGAAAACATATATTCAAAAAAATCGATTCATCTAACAGATAAAAATTCCAATTAATATCGCCAACAACATTAACACATTAATTTTTGGAAAAAATTTTCTGTAATAAAATTACAATACTGTGCAGTTGAAGAAAGACCATGATTTCTCAACACCTTCACTATGTTGTTCTCGATCACGTATGCTATCGACAGCTAACTTAAAATTTTCTTCGTAATCACAGTGTGTGCGCACAGGATCAACCCCTTCAAACATGTTATCAACAGACACACGCAAACCAGGAGTAATTACCATCTGACGCAATATGCTCAACTCTGATGACACAAAATCATATTCCACACTCATCGACACATGACGACACATATCTTCTTGCCGCGCACATTCCCAATTTTCATGTCCAACCCACTCGAGAGCACCACTACCCAATCCAAGTTGATTAAAACACATTGACCCTATATGATTTTTTACTGCTATAGAATTTCCAAACATTCCTCCCAATGAATGCCCGATAATGAACGGAACTACACATACCATATCATCTTGATTCTCCTGTTGTATACGTTCTATTGCATTTAATACCAATCCCTCTGCAATATCCAATGTTTTTGGTTTTAAACTAAGCAATACACGTGCTGCTTCCAAAATCTGTTCAGATGTATCTCCTGATGTCACACCAAAACATCGTATAAATAATGGCCGTACACTCTGCCACTCATTAATTGTGCTTGGTAAAATCATGCCATATTCTCGTGCTTGTTCTTGTGTCAGTGTATTTTCAAACAAATGACAATATGCAACAAATGTCTGACTTTCATCTATAAGAGCAGCCACACACGGCTGTGCAGACTGTTCCATAATTTGCTCTTGAATAAATTTGATATAATCGTCAGACCAAGGAGCTACTTCTTTCGACTTTCCAGACAATATATCATCTAAAGAAACTGTTTCATTTTCTTCTTCTGGCAAAAGTAGCCTGACACATCTTACCATCTGAACTTCTTCAACAGACCGTTGATTTAATGCTGAAAATTTATCAGGCGATAACGGACTAATTTGTTTAAAGACATCATCAACTTCTGTCTTTTGCAAAAACCCACGACCATTCATCGTAGAAATGATTTTTTCATCAGGTTTTGTAAAAACAATCATTTGACCACCATTCAAAACAATCGGTCTAGCAACAGTAGATATACTCATAACCTGTTCATTGTGTTTTTACAAACAAGCTATGTCAATAATTTCTTAAAAAAATACAAAAACAAGAACTAACATAACATTTTTTATTTCATTTTATCTATAAGTTATATAACTATGTCGGTTACTCATGAATAATAGTGTTGATATAGAAAATATGCGTCACTCTGCTGCCCATATTCTAGCGACAGCAGTATTGCGACTATTCCCAGATGCAAAAACTGATATCGGCCCATCAACACGAACAGGATTTTATTATGATTTCGACCTCGATCATAAGTTCGAACAAGATGATTTGGTACGAATCGAAAAAGAAATGCATCGTATCATATCAGAAGATCAAAAATTTATACGAAAAGTAGTATCACGAGAAGAAGCAAAAAAAATCATTAATGATATTGGCCAACCGTATAAATTATCGCGATTGGATGATATTCCTGAAGGGGAAGAAATTTCTTTTTACACCAATGGTGAATTTACTGATTTATGCCGCGGTGGACATGTTAATTCTACTAAAGACATAAAAGCATTTAAATTGACAGGTGTTGCTGGTGCATATTACCGAGGCAATGAAAAAAACAAACAATTACAAAGAATATCTGGTATTGCATTTTTGACACAACAGGAGCTTGATCAATATTTAGTCACGTTGGAAGAAGCCAAGAAACGCGATCATAGAAAGTTGGGGAAAGAGTTACGATTGTTTATGATCGATGATTCTGTCGGTCAAGGAATGATCCTCTGGTTGCCACGTGGCGCAATAATCAGGAAGGAGCTTCAAGACTTCATTCTTGAAGAATTAGAAAGGCAAGGATATCAGCAAGTGTTCACGCCACATATCGCCAAGCTAGGGTTGTTTAGGACATCTGGACATTTCCCGTATTATAAAGAATCACAATTTCCTCCATTGCCAGACAGAGTCACATTAGACAAGGCTATCGAGGAAGGTATATCATGTAAATCATTGTTCAGTAATATGGAAGAAGGCAAGGATGATGGTTTCCTATTGAAACCAATGAATTGTCCTGGCCATATTGTAATCTATAAGTCAGAACCTCGTTCTTATCGTGAACTACCAATAAAACTTGCAGAATTTGGCACGGTGTACCGCTGGGAACAGTCAGGTGAATTGAATGGTATGACACGTGTAAGAAGTTTTACACAAGATGATGCTCATATTTTTTGTACACCAGAACAACTACAAGATGAAATCGATGCGTGTTTGCATATTGTAAAAATCATCTTCAAAACATTGAATATGGAAAAATTCAGAGTGCGCATCGGACTTCGTGCTAAAGATTCATCAAAATATATTGGAAATGATGAACATTGGCATGCGGCAGAAGATGCATTAAGAACCGCTGCACGTGGGCTTGGTGTTCCATTCGAAGAATGTGAAGGAGAAGCTGCTTTCTATGGCCCTAAGATTGATTTCGTTGTGCAAGATGTAATCGGACGGGAATGGCAATTAGGCACTGTTCAAGTAGATTATAATCTACCAGAACGATTTGAGATGTCATATGTTGGCACAGATAACCAAGAACACCGCCCTATCATGATTCATCGCGCACCGTTTGGATCTTTAGAACGATTTACAGGATTATTGATAGAACACTTCGGTGGTGACTTCCCAACATGGTTAGCACCAGAGCAAGTCCGTATCCTTCCAATAAGTGATTCATTAATTTCCAATGCAGAAAATATTTGCGATAAATTGAAGTCACACCATATTCGCGCGACAGTCGATTCTCGGTCCGATAAGCTTAATGCAAAAATCCGACGTGCAGAAATCGATAAGATCCCACATTTATTCATTATTGGACAAAAAGAATGCGACAATGGCTCAGTATCGGTCAGATCTCGTATTCATCCTGAATTTACTGGTACACACTCTTTAGAAGAAGCAACAGCATTTTTACAAAAAGCAATACTTGAGCGCGTGTTGCCAACAACGATATAGTTCTATGCTGTTGTCATGAGAATTGTGTCATGGAATGTAAATGGTATACGCGCTGTTTTGAAAAAGGGTTTTTGTTCATCAGTCGATGACATAAACCCTGATATTCTGTGCTTGCAAGAAATAAAGGCTGACAAATCTGTCATTCCGTCGATCACTCTTGAAGGATATGGCGTTATTTATAACCCTGCTGCTCGGAAAGGATATTCCGGTACTGCCATTTTTTTCAAAAAGCAACCATTAACCATCGATTGCAACACATATATGGACTCACTGACAGATGTCAGTGAGGGCCGTGTGATTTTATTAGAATACGAATCATTTTTCCTGATCAATGCGTATACACCTAATTCCGGCAGCGAACTCGCAAGATTGCAATTCCGACATCATGTATGGGATGTTGAAATGTTGAATTTTATCACAAAATTAAGGGAACAAAAACCAGTAATTTTGTGTGGCGATATGAACGTCGCACATAAAGAAATAGATCTGTCAAATCCTAACAGTAACCATTTTTCCGCTGGATTTACAGATGAAGAACGTTTTGGAATATCTCGTTATTTCGAAACATTTGGCATCGATAGCTTCCGAAAGTTTTATCCAGACAAACCGAACTGTTATTCATGGTGGTCATATCGCGCAAAATCCCGTGAACGCAATATTGGATGGCGCATAGATTACGTTATAGTAGACAAGATACTGGAGCATTTGTTATCCAATGCATTTATTTTTTCTGACATACATGGCTCCGATCATGCCCCAGCCGTGGCAGATATTGATTTGTCACTGTGATTA
>CAZPRW010000038.1:0-7402 GCA_964589405.1 uncultured Opitutales bacterium
AATCCGAGGGTCTGCTGAAATCCGAGGGTCTGCTGAAATCCGAGGGTCTGCTGAAATCCGAGGGTCTGCTGAATTTTGATTTTCGACAATCTATCGAGGTCGGATGCGACGGTATATACCTAGTTTTTATAAGTCAAGACAGTGGTGTCATATGTGCACGACATAATGAATATTGGGCAGTCGATAAAATGCTTTTTTTCGAAAAATTGAGCGAAAGACAACGCCCAAAATGCGACAGATCAACGATTTGGTCAATACACTTTAATCTTCAAATGTTAGAAGTTGCAAAAGTAATTTTTTCAAAAAATTAGATCACGCAATGTTCATGAAATTCTCCATGCGTTGTTGTGCGACGTCCTTTGGCAATACATGCAATAGTCCAAAGAAGCTTGGTCCAACATTTCGACCAGAAACTGCAAATCGTACACTATGTATATACTCCCCAGGAGTGGTATTGTTTTTTTCGGCTAATTGATGGACATAGTTTTCAATGTCTTGTTCTGACAATTTAGACGATGATTGTGAAAAAATGTCATAGAATTCTTTCACGCGCAGTTTAACATCAGATTTGGCCCGCAATTTTTCCAATAACGTTTCATCGTATGATATTTTATCAGAAAAGAAATACGAAACAAATTCAGGCAATTCAGAAAATGATCGTAACTTTTCTTGGCACAGTAACAGTACGTTATCAACGTACATATCATCGTATTTAGACAGGTCAACATGCGCATCTTTCAGTACTGATTTCCCGCGAGTGCAATATTCATCTGATTGCAATGTCCGCAAATATGATGTGTTGAAATATGACATCTTTTTTTCATCGAATCGCGCATTGTTTTTATTGATGTCAGCAATATCAAATATTTTAACAATTTCTTCTATAGGCAATATCTCGCGATCATTTTTTGGTGACCATCCTAGCAGGCATAAATAATTTCTAACGGCATCAGAGATGAACAGATTTTTTTCATAATCTTCTATCAATGCACCGGTGTCGCGTTTGCTCATCTTCCCTGTGCCATGTGATTTCAATATCAATGGGATATGTGCAAAAACTGGAGGTTGTGCACCAAATGCCTTGAACAACTCCACGTGCTTGCTAGTATTGGACAAATGATCTTCCCCGCGTATGACGTGTGTGATTTTCATCAACATATCGTCGACGACGTTTACTAGATGAAAGACAGGTTTCCCATTTGATCTAACGATTACAAAATCTTTTTCCTCTTTACGGACGACATCACCACGGATTCTATCATGAATCGTTTGCGGTTCCCCGGACACCCTAAAGTACACAGCCCCATCCTTATCATATGCTCTTCCAACATTTTTGAGCATTTCAACGTGATGTCTGTAAATTTCGGAGCGCTGACTCTGAAAATATGGCCCGTAATTTCCACCAACTTCTGGGCCTTCGTCCCACTGTAGTCCCAACCACCGAAGACCATCCAATAATACATCAAGATACTCTTTGCGATCACGTTCGTCGTCGGTATCCTCGATGCGAAGGACGAATGTACCATTTGTATGACGAGCGTATAGCCAATTGAACAATGCCGTCCTAGCACTGCCTATATGAAAAAATCCAGTCGGGCTAGGAGCGAACCGTACTCGCACATGGTCATCCGTCATGACAATTTCCTTATTTTGTAAGTTCTAGTCGTTTTTCTTGTACTTGCATTGCGCTCTTGCCAATGCGATTGCGCATGTAATATATCTTGGCACGCAACGTTTTGCTCTCTCTGTCAACAGTGATTTTGGATATAGCAGGTGAGTTGATGTTAAATATACGTTCTACCCCTTCACCATATGAGATTTTACGAACTGTAAATGTTTCATTGATACCATGGCCACGACGGGCAATGACAATACCAGAAAATATTTGGATTCTCTCTTTGTCACCTTCTTTTACTAATGTGTGAACACTTACTCCATCACCCACTTTGAAAACATGACGGTCGTTCTTGATTTGACTACCTGTTACGATTTGCTCTATTTCTTGATTCATTTTAAAGTTCCTTCTTTGATTAAATCTGGCCGACGAGATATCGTCCGTAATACTCGTTGTTGATGCCTCCACTTTGCGATCTCTGCGTGGTTGCCAGACAACAATATGCCAGGTACGCACATGCCATTAAAACATTCTGGGCGTGTATATTGTGGAAACGAAAGTAGTCCATCACTAAAACTATCCTGTATTAGTGAATATTCACCTCCCAATACACCAGGTATATGTCTGGCGACTGCATCGATCAATACTGCAGTTGCTAAATTTCCATTGGTCAAAACATAATCTCCTATAGAGATCTCTTGATCGACGACAGATTCCCGTATCCGTTCATCAATACCTTCGTAATGGCCTGAAATGACAATGATGTGTTGTTTTTGTGCCAAGTCTTGCGCTATAGATGTTGTTAATGGAACTCCATCTGGACACATGTAGACAACATGAGAATCATGTTTTTTTAGTGATTGCACTGCAGAAAATATTGGCTCAGGCTTCATTACCATTCCTGAACCACCGCCAAATGGGCTATCATCGGTCAGATGATGCTTGTCCGATGTCCAGTCGCGTATATTGTACAAATTTACGCTTAACAAATGATTGTCGACAGCACGCCCAATCATGCTACACGATATGAATCCATGCAACATTTCCGGAAATAATGACAGACTGTCGAACGTTAACATTTTACAACTGACCCTGGATTGTGTCAAGCTGCTGCTAATGATTTTCGTGCGCGCTTGATCAATGTCTTAACTGTGTCTGTTGGTTGCGCTCCGACACCGACCCAATATTCCGCACGATCCATTAATAATGTTAATTCTGGTGCTTTCCCACGTGCATTAGGGTCGTAATTTCCTATTGCCTCGACGAATTTTCCATCGCGACGGCTGGTGCTTTCAGCAACAACAATCTTGTAAACAGGACGATTCCTGTTTCCACGTCTTTGTAATCTAATTCTTAATGACATATACTACCAATTATAATGGAAACAAAAACGAATCATAACCCTTGTCAAGGATTGTTTACATCGAAGATAGTTTTTATATGCGATATTCCATATTTGTTGAATCGTGCATATCAGTTGATTTGATTAGTTGCTATATGGATATTTGTATAACCAGCAAATTTAGCAATTTCGCAAATTTTTAATATCACTTGTAGTGGTACGGAACGATCGCAGCGCACTAATAAATTAATAGAACTTGATGGATGAATATTGTTAGTATGCAAAAATTCTACCAAATTATCGTATAAACTTTCTAATGTTAATATTTGGCCTTCAAATATGATAAAATTTGATGATTGAACAGTGATTGTTCCTGTTGTTGTGATCGAGGTTGCTTTTGTTGCAAATGGCAGTTTGATCGTTATTCCAGCTGGCAATATTAATTTAGTATTGATCGAAAGGAACGAAATAAAAATTAAAGCCAAACATAGTATAGGAAAAACGTCAATTGTAGAATTGGGATGTCTCAACCGTACGTTTTTAGCAAAGTTTAAATTATTTAACCACATGATGGTTTCTTTCTGTGTGTGTTAATTGCTCCATGACAGCATTGCAGCTCCATTCCATATCGTTGAGCAAACGTCGTATTCTGCCATATAGAAAATTATACATGAGAGCGCCAAGCACATTTACAGTCAGTCCGAATATCGCTATTGCTATTGCAGTTTGGAGGCATTGTAATGCATGTGTTGCATCCAAATAAATATGTTGATGTTGAACATATGATAGTGTTTTTCCTAACGATTGTAATATTGCGATAAAACTGATTATAGGTGCTAATTTTGCGATTAATCGTATAGACCCGACGCGTTTCTCTAGCAATGGTATTTGAATTGCTGCTTCTTCAGAAATTACACATTTCAAAGTTTCTATATCGTCAGTTCTGTGCATCAGTATCGTTTTTATAATCGCTGGGACGCAACCTGATGTAGTTTCACAGATTTTTATCGCTTCAGAATGACGTTTACCGTTTATTAATACGATAATTCCATCAACAAATTGTTGTATTCGTATTTTGCTGCTGTGTAAAAATAATGTCCGTTCAATGGAATATACCATCATAAGGAAGCATAGCAATGATAATAAACATATTGGAATGTTGGTAGATTCTACGATGCGATGAAAAAAAATATCCACGCCGGTTTATACAAAGACGGTCATGAAAAATTTCAAATGAAATTTAAGAAAAACATGGAGGCGCGAATCGGAATCGAACCGATGAATAAAGGTTTTGCAGACCTCTGCCTTACCACTTGGCTATCGCGCCACGCTAACTGTGCTCAACGCAAGCAAATATAACATGCTTTTCAAGCGAAAAGTGTTCGTTTTTACAAATTTTCCTGTGTCGATTCTAAGGTTGTGCCAGCAGACAATCTTATTGCTGACATCGCATCATTTGGAAAGTCTAACGTTTCTACATGTTGTAAAAATGCTACTAATGATTGTTCATCGTTGCCTGATTGTAATATAGCAGCGAGATAATAAGCCGCGCATGATCGAAGTGCTGTATCTGCTGTTTTATCATCGACAATTGCCATCAATATTTTTTTTGCTTCATCTGGTTTTTGAGATTGATATAGAGATAACCCCTGTCCGATCTGTGCACGATGTTGTAGTATCGTATTTTTCAGCGCGCGATATGCTGATGTATAATAATTATACGCATTTTGGAAATCATCTTGTGAAAACGATTTGTCAGCGACAGTTAACGCTGTCATTCCTGCCAACATTGATGATGGATACTTTTTTATAAATGATATGCGGTCATCATCTGTTATTATCGCAGCATATGATTTTTGTATTTTTTGAACATGTTGTGATTTGAATAGTGTAAATAGTACGAAAAACAATACGCAACATCCAATAGCAGAGAAAGTTATGGTTAGTTTACGTACATTTTTATGAAAAAATAACCATAATTTATCACCAATACTGGCTGATTGAAAAGCTTCATCCATTTCACTGCTATTCTTTTTCATAATACATATTATTGAAATGACAGAAATATTTCGCAGGTACTTAGCAAACAAAATTATGCAAAAATGCTATTATCATGGTACATTGTCCGTTGGAAATATTTTTTTGTCGGCAGAAGAAAGTCATCATTTGGTACATGTCGCTCGTGTCAGGCATGATGAAAAAATTATGATACTAAACGGAAACGGGCAAATAGGACATGGTCGTTTTGTCAATTATTGTGATAAGGCCGCCATGGTTCAAATCGATGATATAGAAATTGTAAACAGGCCATCGGTTGATATAACACTGTTACAATCTGTATTGGTCAATAATTGCAACGATCATATTGTAAGAGAAGCAACAGCGATAGGTGTTAATAAAATTATTTTTTGTGAGACGCAATATTCTGAGTGTCGATTGGCAAAGAAAATAGATTCTAAACTTGCTCGGTGGAATACAATAGCGATGGAATCGTGTAAACAATCTGGCAATCCCTTTTTGCCAGAAATTTTATATTTTAAATCATTAGATGATGTCGTTGTTTCGGATAATTCTATAAAGTTGTTTGGCGGGCTGAGTAAATATGCTATTCCAGTATTGCATCCTCTTAAAAATGTTACCGATGAAAGTGAAATAGTTTTTGCAATTGGCCCTGAAGGAGATTTTTCATTTCCAGAATACGGAAATTTGAGGAGTCGAGGGTTTATAGAATGTAGTTTAGGAAGCTTTGTCTTACGTTCTGAAACAGCAGCAATTTATGTAATGTCTGTATTGAGCAACTGGCGATTCAATCGTTCCATAGCAATGGAGCCATAATATTTATTTTTAAATTAAAAAATATAAATTAGTCCATATTGGAAAACCATATTTCATGGGATGCTTTCCAAAGCATTAACTACTTTCTTTATGTCGTCATCATGTGTTGATGCACCAGACATTACGCCTAATGTATGAAATTTTGATATTGCAGAAATATCAATGTCAATGTCGGATTCGACATGAAATGCTGGGATGCCGTGCTCTATAACCTTTTTGACCAATACACAGGTGTTATTAGAATGTTTTCCTCCAACAACGACAATTGCTTGTGCTCCTTGTTTGATTAAATCATCAATTGCAGATTGTCGTTTTTTAGATGATTGGCAGATAGAATTATATATTGTGATGTTTTGAAATTTCTGTCGTATAGCATCGGCCAATATATTGAAATGTTCTTCATCTATTGTTGATTGTGCTACGAATAAAATATTTCCGTGCATCTTTGGTAATGATGATATGTCATCAAGTGATGATATTACATGGCATGAAGAATTATTTGCAGCACTCATTAAAGCGATTACTTCAGGATGTTGTTTGTTTCCAACAATAATAATCGTATCTTCATTTTGAGACGCTGATTCTATTGTTTTAATAATTTGTCTAACGTGTGGGCATGTTCCATCTATAATTTTACAATTTTGAGAATATAAATATCGTTGTCGGTCTTGAGGCAGTCCATGTGCACGTGTTATTATACAATCTTCTGGTTGTATAGTTTTTAAATCATCATCTGATAACATTCTTATTCCTTGGTTATATAATGACTGCGTGATGGATTTATTATGTACGAGTTCCCCATCTGTAAATACATTGCCCGATGCTGTTTTTATGGCATTATGTACTAGTTGTAATGTTCTCCTGACGCCGCAACAAAATCCAACACTATCAGACAGTAGTACTTTCATATTATTGTTGATACGCACAAAACATTTATTCAGCAATAAGATTTTATCGGTTGTATATAAAATTCATTGCAAGGAGAGATAACGTTTTTATCCTGTTCAAATTGATCGCGTTGTGATTATAAGATTTGAGAATTATTATTGTTTATTACTGTTACTATTGTTGCCAGTGATAGTTTTTGTAAAACGGAGATATGTTCCTGTAGCAACATTTTTATGCCCTGGCGTATATTTAATAAAAAAAATTATTGGTCATGATGAAACATGTCATCGTGATTGGCCATTTTGTTGTCGATGTTTATCGATAATATTATTAGTATTTTCGATCGCTGGTCCTGTTTGGGAAGATACAATCTTTTTAGGCGAATATTTCATGTTCGGAAGCATGTTATTGTTTTTGACAGATATTTTTTTACAGGCGACAATATTCCATAGGATGCCATAAGATATGACCATATTTTTCCAAAAAAATATTTTTTTTGACATTTTTACAGTAGTTTCTGTAATTATTTTATGTGCATATTTGCGGCGATATCGAACATTACATAAGATGAAAAACATGGGGAATCATGTTGGTTGTGGAATGTCATTATTGCGGTTCAGTCCACTTAAATTTTACATAAAAATAATATTACAAGCATTGATAGGTGTTCTTTATGTTCTTTTATTGGGAAAATATTGTATTCATTCAATGAATGTACCGTA